>JBOIDM010000383.1:0-3577 GCA_050740575.1 Gammaproteobacteria bacterium | reverse complement strand
CCCAGTCGTAGGCTTGCAGAACCAGCGGGAAGTTCTTACTAATACGCCCGCCGAAGATGAAGGCGCTGATGGGTACGCCGTTCGGGTTCTCCCAATTCGGATCGATCGACGGGCACTGATGGGCCGGGGCCGTGAAGCGCGCGTTCGGATGCGCCGCCGGCGTGCCGCTACCGGGTGTCCAGTCATTGCCTTTCCAGTCGATGAGATGCGCGGGCGGCTCCTTCGTCATCCCTTCCCACCACACATCTCCATCGTCGGTCAGCGCGACGTTACTGAAAATGCAGTTCTCTTTCAGAGTTAGCATGGCATTGGGATTCGAATCCATGTTGGTGCCGGGCGCTACGCCGAAATACCCTGCTTCGGGATTAATGGCATAGAAGCGGCCGTCCGCCCCGGGTTTTATCCACGCGATATCATCTCCGATGGTCGTCACTTTCCATCCATCCAGAGCCTTGGGCGGGATCAGCATCGCAAAGTTTGTCTTGCCGCAGGCGCTCGGAAAGGCTGCCGACACGTAGGTCTTTTCGCCGGCCGGGGATTCGACGCCGAGGATCAGCATGTGCTCGGCCAGCCAACCTTGGTCGCGCGCCATTACCGATGCGATTCGCAGCGCAAAGCACTTCTTACCAAGTAAGGCGTTCCCGCCGTAACCGCTTCCAAATGACCAGATTTCGCGCGTCTCGGGAAAGTGCGTGATGTATTTGGTTTCGTTACACGGCCACACTACGTCTTCTTGATGCGGCTGTATGGGCGCGCCGACCGAATGCACGCACGGGACGAAGTCACCGTCCGGCCCCAACACATCGAGCGCGGCCTGACCCATGCGAGTCATGATGCGCTGATTCACCGCGACATAGGCGGAATCGCTGATCTCAACCCCGATATGAGAGATATGCGATCCGATGGGTCCCATGCTGAAGGGAACCACATACATCGTGCGGCCGCCCATACAACCCTCGAACAATTCGCGGAGTATGCCCCGCATCTTCTGCGGTTCCATCCAGTTATTCGTGGGACCGGCGTCTTCCTGCCTCTCGCTACAGATGTAGGTACGATCCTCGACGCGCGCGACATCCGTCGGGTGAGAACGCGCCAAAAAGCTATTCGGTCTCTTCTTCGGGTCTAAGCGGATAAAGGTCCCTTTTCGCACCATCTCTTCGCACAAGCGATCGTATTCCGCCTGGGAACCGTCACACCAATAGATGCGATCCGGATTGCAAAGGCCGGCGATGTCCTCCACCCATTGCAAAAGCCGTTTGTTTTTTGTCCTCTTTGCTCCGTCGTGTGTCATCGTCATGAACGCAACCTCTAATCTTCAGTAAGTAAAAGATAATTTCCTGTTCTAACCGCAACCGCGTATTTTTTAGCATTTTACCATCCCGCGCCGGTCTCGCCTACGTCACGAGCTTCCTTGTCTTCACGTGTTGACCGGCATGCCGCCTCACAGTAAGCTGCTTTTAACCCCCCGGCTTTTAGGCATATCCACCGTCAATGACGATTGATATCAGGAGATAAGCGTATGCAGCGAGAAATGATCGATCAATGGGCCGCCTTGAGCAAGAGCGCCCTCGAGTCCATGCAAGAGCTTGGTGAAATCAATGCCAAGCTAGTGAAAAGAATGACGGCGCAGCAAGAAGCAATCCTCAGCGCCTGCCTCGAGGCAAGCGCCAAGGAAATGAATCTGGTTGGTGTCGCCAAAGATGCGCAGGATCTGCTGGCTAAGCAAGCCGATCTGGCCTCAGAATACGGCGCCAAGTTCGTCGAGATCGTCCGCGGTACCAACGATCTACTCAGCGAGTGCAAGAATGAACTGAGCGCTTGGGCGGATCGAGGCATGGAGAAAACAGTCGCACCGTTTGCCGGTAAACCCGCAAAAACCAAATAGACCCGCGATATCCGGCCATGTGTGTTACGCGATGTCATGCTCACGCTCATGGAGGAGGGTTTAGCAGCGTAAATTTAGGTCTTGTTACCGACTTGACAGTAAGGTTTAGCCGTAGTATGGTGCAACGCAGCATTGTAATGTGCAATGCACAACGTTGGTAACCACGCGAGGTAGTGCTATGCAATTTGAAATCATGGAACCCTGGGCTCAGTTTGGCAGCACCTGCTATGCTTCTCTAAAGGAACTAGGCGAGATCAGCACCAAGACGTTCGAGAAGTTGGGCGAACAGCAACTCGGCTTGGTAAGCACCTATGTTGATACGGGTATCAAGCACGTCACCTTGATGACCGAATCGAAGGGTTATAAGGATCTTATGGCGGGTCAAACCAAACTCATGACTGAATACAATGATAAGGTGCTTGATGCCGTGCGCAAAACCACCGAGATCGTGACAGATTCCAAGGATGAAATGGCGGCTTGGTTCGAGAAGACCCTGGAGAATGGGACCGCGCCGGTAAAGAAAACCGCGCTCGCGGTGAAGAAAGCAACCGCTTAGCCCTTCCCGACGGTCCTTCTTTTACAGACCCGATCCACCCCGCAAGGTGGATCGGGTTTTTCGCGAATAGCGTTCTTGGCGTGCTATTACCTGGCGGCGAGCCAGGAGGTGACCGACGGGGGGATCATTTTCTGCGCTTTGCCGCTCACATAGATCCCGATGTGTCCGCCGGGAAATTCGATCTCCGAATAATCTGCGCTTCCCACGTACTTCCTTAAGGCCTTGGAAGCGGCAGGTGGGACCAGGTGGTCGTCGGTGGCGAAGATGTTGAGCACCGGCATGGTGATGTTTTCTAGATCGACGTTCTTCTCGCCTATCATCACCTCGCCTTTAATCAGTTCGTTATTCTGATAAAAATGCTTGATAAACTCTCGGAATGCCTCACCCGCTTGATCGGGGCTATCGAAGATCCACTTCTCCATGCGAATGAAATTCTTGCACAGCACCGGATCATCCAGGGTATTTACCATATCGAGGTATTTTTGCCCCGAGAGCCGAAACGGTTTGAGTGAAAGAAAAGTCCAGTTCAGCATCTCGCCTGGTATATTACCCATGGTCTCCGCCAGCAAATCGATGTTCACCTTCCGTACCCAATGGCTGAGCAAATCCTGGGGCGTGTGGAAATCGACCGGTGTCACGGTGGTAATCAGATTCCTTACTTTGTCGGCATGCGTCGCACTATAGCAAAGGCTGAAGGTCCCCCCCTGGCAAATCCCTAACAGATTGATCGTGTCCAGGCTATACCGTTTCCTGAGCACATCCACGCAGCGATCGATATAACCGTTGATGTAATCGTTTAGTGATAAAAACCGATCGGCGCTATCGGGATAACCCCAGTCGATCAAATACACATCCAGGCCGCCCGCCAGAAGTCCGCGCACTAGCGAGCGGTTCTTCTGTAAATCCGCCATGTATGGGCGGTTGACGAGCGCGTATACGATCAGCACCGGCACCGGGTTCAGCTTCTCCACGAGTGGCTTATACCGGTAGAGCGTGAGCTTGTCTTCGGTGTACACGGACTCTTTTTCCGTACACCCGACGTCGATATCACCGATTTCGTTCAGCGTCTGTAAACCTCGGCTGAGCTTAGTCCCGAACTCTTGGATTTCGGATAAGGCTTGATCCGGACGTATTTG
>JBOIDM010000382.1:0-7583 GCA_050740575.1 Gammaproteobacteria bacterium | reverse complement strand
CAGGATCACGTACTGATGCTCGATCTCGGGTCCGCCGACACGGTGGTGCCGAGGGTCGTGAGCCTGGGCAAGCAGTTCAAGGCCCTCGAACGCGCGCCTATTATCGTGTAGCATGGCTGCTTCACGGTAGCGAGTGCTTCTGTGATGGCAGAAACCGTAGTGACCGCTCGCACACGGTGCCTCCTTAACAATCAGGAAACTATTGTCGTAAGGTGACATAATGCCCGACCTTTGGTCAGCTCACGAACCCTTGACCGGACGACCGCTCGCAGAACGTCCCACCAAGCGGCCTGCCATACCGGTTCGCAGCAGGTCCATTTTCCGCGGCGATTCGCCGCGGCCTCATTGAAGCTAATCGTAACGGACCGTAAGCGCGAATGCCCTTCAGAGCGATCGAGCGTTTCGAACTCGCCGACGGCGGGACGACCTTTCTCGATGAAATTGGCGAGATGCCACTGGACGTGCAGGTCAAGCTACTGCGCGCCCTTCAGGAACGGGAGTTCGACCGGGTGGGTGGGAAAACGCCCATCAAGGTCGATGTGCGCGTGCTTGCTGCGACCAATCGCGATCTCTTTCAGGCGGTCGCGGAGAAGACGTTTCGCGAGGATTTGTTTTATCGCCTCAAAGTTGCGGCCGAACGCCCGGACTGATCGACTAGCAACGCGGCAACGGTTCGGACAATCGTCTATGAAAACTATTTAAACAATCCGTTACGAGAGTATTCCGCGGACACCCCAGTCCTTGGTGCGAGCCTTGCGCTTTGTCCTTTCGTCCGCCGTCGGAGGCGAAAGGAAAGGCAATCATGCTCCGGATCACTGAACACGAACCCAGAAACTTGAACATGCGCCCTGGAAATTCTGGGGAGTCTAATCGCGGGTCACGATCATCGGGCCGCATCCCACGCGGCATAACCGCCCGCAAGCGAAAACACATTGGTGTAGCCCATGCGCTGCAGAGCTTGAGCTGCTAGGGCCGAGCGCCCGCCGCTTTGGCAATAAACCAAGGTGGCGGTTGAGGGATCTTGCAGTTGCGGCAGCGATCCGATCCGGAATTCCAGTAAACCCCGAGGAATATTGATCGCGCCCGGAATGGCGCCGCGCTGATACTCCTCAGGTTCGCGTACATCGAGAATTAATGCATTTGCGGGTTGCAGCAAGTCACCCGCGCTTTCGAGGTCGACTTCGCGGATCTCTTGTTTAGCAGCTTGCACAAGCATTTGAGCGGTGACAGGCATGGCGCGCCTCCGTAGAAAAAGTGTTTAGCCCTAGCCCAACATTCCGTACCCGATCGTCCATCGGGGAGCGGACATCATGGTACGCGGACGTTCGAGGAAAGGATATCGCGCAAGGCGTCTGCCCGGCGCTTGCGGCGCTGAGCTAGCGTGCAGGGCGCGCAACTCGACGGCGGATCAAACCTAAGAAAGGAGTTTAAGTGCATATAAAACAAAATTTATATCAATGCGATATATGCGCTATATCAAGTAATCTACCGCATCGAAAAGCGCTGTACCGATCCGCTCATATTTTGTATCTTTAGCTGTCAATGAAGATTAGTCACATTAAGCTCTCCGGATTCAAGTCCTTCGTCGATCCGACCACGCTGCATCTGTCCAACAATCTTACCGGTATCGTCGGTCCCAACGGTTGCGGTAAATCGAATATCGTCGATGCAGTGCTTTGGGTGATGGGCGAGATTTCCGCCAAACATCTGCGCGGTGACTCGATGGCGGATGTCATCTTCAACGGTTCCAATAGTCGCAAACCGGTCGGTCAGGCCACGGTCGAGCTGGTTTTCGATAACTCCGAGGGCGGCTTTCTGGGTCAATACGCGGGGTACGCGGAAATTGCCATCAAACGGCAGGTCGCCCGCGATGGGGGATCGGATTATTTTCTCAATGGCGTGCGCTGCCGGCGAAAAGACATTACGGATTTGTTTCTAGGCACGGGTCTCGGTTCGCGCAGCTATGCCGTCATCGAGCAGGGGATGATCTCCCGGGTCGTGGAAGCCAAACCTGAGGAGCTACGGGTGTTTCTGGAAGAGGCGGCCGGCATCTCCCGATACAAGGAACGCCGCAAGGAGACGGAGGCCCGGATCCGCGATGCCCAGGGCAATATTGCCCGCCTTACAGACCTCCGCGACGAATTGGACAAGCAACTCTCCAAGCTCCAGCACCAAGCGCGCGCCGCCGAGATGTTTCAGCGCTTGAGAGACGAGGAGCGACGATTGCGGGCCGAATCGATAGCGCTGGCCTATCGCGAGCTTGAGCGCGAAAGCACGGAACAGCGCCTAGTGACCCACGCCCGGGCTGTGGCCGTGGACAGCGCGCTGGCGCAACTTCGCGCGATCGAGCTTGCTGCCGAGCAGACCCGTCAGGCGCGAAGCGTGGCGAATGACAACTTTAATCAGGTGCAAGCGCGTTATTACAGCAGCGGGGCTGAAATCGCGCGCCTGGAACAGGCGATCCAGCATGCCAAGGATCGCCAGCGGGCCTTGGAGCAGGAACTGGAGCGCCTCGGAGTGGATCTCGCGCGGGCGGAGGAGCAAACGGTTGCGGACGAGCACGCATGTGCAAGCTTGAAAACGGAGATCGAATACCTTACTCCGCAATACGGGCTTGCATCAGGGGAAGAGCGCGAAGCCGGGGCGCGGCTGCTGGCACAGGAGGCTCAGCTGCAAACACTGCAAGGGGCGTTGGATGCCCATGGCGAGGAGGCGACGCAGCTCTCCCGCGCCGAGAGCGCGGAAGGCGCGCGCGTTCAACACTTAAGCCAAAGCCTCGCAGCGACGCGCGAGCAGCTGCAGAGGCTGCGGTCTGACCTTGGTGCTTTGGCGTCGCGGGAGGGAGATTCGTCACTGGATTCGCTCTGCAGCGATCTCGCCGGGATCGAATCGTCTTGTCAGGACTTGCAAGCCCGAAAAGCCGAGGTTCAGGCCTCGATGCGGGAGCTGCGCGAGCGGCGCGATCTCTTGAGCAGCGAATTAAATGATTTTCAGACCAAGTTGCAAGCCGCGATCGGACGGCGGGCGTCGTTGGAGGCATTACGCGACGGCCAGGCGGGGGTTGATCTCGGCGCGGCGCGTGCCTGGCTAGAATCCCAAGGGGTCGTGAATCCGGGGCGCGTGGTTCAGGACCTTGCCGTCGATCCAGGTTGGGAGGCGGCCTTGGAGATGGTCCTCGGCGATTTTATTAACGCTTTTAAGGTAAAAACAATTAGTAGGATTTCTAGTGAACTCGAGAGCTATAGCCAATATCTGCTCTGCGCCCTCGAAACGGCGGATAGCGAGTGTAAGGAACCCGATCGGGAACCTCTTGCCGCGGAGTTACTGCTGAGCCGGGTGCGAGAACCACATCCCATCACCTGCCTTCTGGGGGGTGTGTATCTCGCCGAAGATGTGCCGACGGCGCTGTCCTTGCGGCCGTGTTTGCGTTCCGGGGAGTCGGTCGTGACGCGCGGAGGTGTGTGGCTCGGGTGCAACTGGATGAAAATGAAGCGCGCACCGGGCGAAGACGGCAGTGCCTTGCGCGTGCAAAAGGACCTTAATACCGCCGCGGAACGCGAGCGCTGCTTAGCGGATCAGGTCGATGGATGCGCGGCGCGCATGGCGGGCACGCGACAGGCGTTGGCCGAAGCGGAGGAAGAAATCCGATCCCTGGAAGAACAACTCATCGAAGCGCAAGGCCGGATCGGGAGTGCAAGGGAGAGAATCGCGGCCCGTCAGGCGGAAGACGAGCGGATTCGGATGCGCAATGAAACCCTGGTCGCGGAGTTGCGTGGGATCGAGGAGCGCGATCGGTCCGACGCGGCTGCGCTCGAAGCCGCCAATGTCTGCCTGCAATCGATACGCCGGGACCTGGACGCGCTCGAAGCCAGGCGGGCCGAGGTCGCTACAAGCCGGGAGCAACAAAAAGCTCTGTTGCAAAGCGCGAAGGACGAGCGGCAAAACGCTCGCGAGCGCATGCACGAGATGGCGCTGCGGCTGGAGTCGACGCGCGCGCGTTGCGGCTCGCTAGAGGAAGGCCTTAACCGCAATCGCCTCCAAATCGAGCAAATGAAGGTCCGCCGCGACGAGTTATTGGCCGCGCTAGGCGAGACGGCGCAGCCCAACGACGATCTCAAAGCGGCGTTGCAACATGCCTTGGAAGAGCGGCTGGGGGTAGAAGCGGAGCTGGCAGAAGCGCGCGCGGATTTGCAGGCACTTGATGCCCATCTGAGGGAAGGCGCGGAGCGCCGCGCCGAGACCGAACGCGGCCTTCAGGAGCTGCGCGATGCGCTGGAGCAGGCACGCTTGCACGAGGAAGCCTTGCGGGTGCGGATGCAGACCCAGCACGACTTACTCGCTCCGACCGGTCATAGCATGGAGCAATTGCTGACCGGGCTCCCCGCCGAGGCCGAGCCAGCCGCCTGGCAAGAGCGCCTAAGCCACATCGAGAGCCGCATCGGGCGGCTCGGTCCGATCAACCTGGCGGCGGTGGATGAGTGCGAACAACTGAGGGAGCGCAAGAAGTACCTCGACGATCAAAACGCCGATCTCAGCGAAGCGCTGGCGACCTTGGACGGCGCGATACGGCGGATGGATCGGGAGACGCGCGGCCGATTTAAAGAGGTATTCGAGGCGGTCAATTCGCGCTTACAATCGATGTTCCCGCGGCTCTTCGGCGGCGGACACGCGTATTTGGAGCTGACCGACGATGATCTCTTGGCGACGGGGATAAGCTTGATGGCGCGCCCTCCCGGCAAACGCAACACGACGGTGCATCTGCTCTCGGGCGGCGAGAAAGCATTAACGGCGCTCGCATTGGTGTTTGCGATCTTCGAGCTCAACCCGGCGCCGTTCTGTCTCCTCGACGAGGTGGACGCGCCGCTCGACGACGCCAATGCCGTGCATCTTTGCGACATGCTACGCTCGATGTCGGAGAGCGTGCAGTTCCTATTCGTGACCCACAATAAAACCACCATGGAGATCGCCGAACGCCTCATCGGGGTCACCATGCAGGAAGCGGGCGTCTCGCGGCTCGTGGCCGTGGATATCGACGCCGCGATGCAGCTCGCGGCGACTGCGTGATATGAACGGTCTGCGCCTGACCTTGCTGGTGATCGGGATCATCATTCTCGCCGTGATCTATTGGCGGGGTACGGCGTCGCAGAAGGGCAATCGCTTGAAGCGATTCAGCCGGCGGCGGCGAGAGCAGCCGCCGCTCGACGGGCTGCCGATGTCGCCCGAACGAGAAGAGGGCGTTGATTACACCCGGACACTCGCCGATCTCAATGAGTTGATGGTGGAAAAACGCGACGGCGATACGTCTCAGTCCGCCATCGGCCGGGCGCTACGGCGTGGCCGCGAACGCCTCACCCAGCCCGCCGCCGCCCCGCCGGATCCCAAACCGGACGAGGCGCCGGAACCGGAGAAGATACTGACGCTCTTTCTTACCGCCCCCGCGGGCGGGAGTTATCGTGGCATTGCGGTTCGGGATGCTGCCGAGGCGGTCGGGCTGCACTTCGGCGATATGGGGGTGTTTCACCATTTTGGCCTCGCGGGCCACCGGTCGCAGCAAAGTCTTTTTTGCCTCGCCAATATGTTTGAACCGGGTAATTTCGACCTCGAGAACATCCACACTCATGAGACCGCGGGCCTGGTCATGTTCATGCGCCTGCCGGTGCCGATCGACGGCAGTGTGGCTTTCGAGCTTATGCTCAACACGGCGCAACGCCTGCAAGAGCGGCTGGGAGGTGAGTTGCGTGACGGCGAACACCGGCCGCTCGCGCGCGCGGCCATCGACCGCATGCGGAAGCTGGCCGCGGATGCCCGCGGATAGCCGAACGGCGGCGCGCGTTCGCGAGCTCCGCGAGCTGATTAACTACCATAATTACCGCTACCACGTTCTCGATGATCCGGTAATCTCGGACGCGCAGTTCGACGGTTTCATGCGTGAACTGGAGGCGCTGGAAGCGCGGTATCCGGATCTCATCGTCCCGGAATCTCCAACCCAGCGCGTTGGCGCCGAGCCGCTCGGGGAATTCGGCGAGATTGTGCATGAGGTCCCGATGCTCTCGCTCGGCAATGCGTTCACGCCCGGCGATCTGGTGGCCTTCGATCGCCGAGCGCGCGAGGCCCTGGGCGTGGAGGAGGTGGAATACAGCGCCGAGCCCAAGCTCGACGGCCTAGCCGTCAGCATCCTGTATACAGAGGGTGTCCTGACTCAAGCGGCCACCCGCGGCGACGGGACGCGCGGCGAAGACGTGACGCAGAACGTACGGACCATCCCGAGCATTCCCTTGCGACTGCTTGGCGCCCGGTATCCGCGTATCCTCGAGGTGCGCGGTGAAGTGCATATGACGAAACAAGGATTCGAGGCACTGAACGAACAACAGCGGGCGGCCGGCACCAAGGTATTTTCAAACCCGCGTAATGCGGCCGCGGGCAGCCTGCGGCAACTCGATGCACGCATCACGGCCCACCGTCCCTTGACGTTTTTTTGCTACGGCACTGGAAAGATCGGCGGCGGGGAGATCCCGGAAAGGCACGATCAAATATTGCGGCAATTCAAAGCCTGGGGTTTGCGCGTCTCCGCCGAAGCCACGGTCGTTCGTGGAGTGCAGGGGTGTCTGCGCTATTTCGAGGCGATGGAGCGCCAACGCGCGCACCTCCCCTACGACATGGACGGTGTGGTCTACAAGGTCAATGATCTGCGTCAGCAAGAAGCGCTAGGGTTTCTCGCCCGGGCGCCGCGCTGGGCGCTCGCGTTTAAGTTTGCGCCCGAGGAGCAAACCACCCGGATCCTCGCTATCGAGGTGCAGGTCGGACGTACCGGGGCGCTCACGCCGGTCGCGCGGCTCGATCCCGTTTTTGTCGGCGGCGCGACGGTGACCAATGCGACTTTGCACAACCAGGACGAGATCGATCGCAAGGACGTGCGGATCGGCGACACCGTGGTGGTGCGCAGGGCCGGGGATGTGATTCCGGAGATCGTGCGGGTTCTGCCGGAGTATCGTCCGCCTGACGCACAGCGCTTTCGGATCCCGGATCGCTGCCCGGTGTGCGATGCGCCGGCCGTGCGTAAACCGGGCGAAGCGGTATCGCGATGCACCGGCTTCTTGCGCTGCCCGGCGCAACGCGTTCAGGCCATCTGGCACTTCGCCTCGCGGCGCGCCCTCGACATCGAGGGTTTGGGCGATAAATTAGTCGAGCAATTGGTGGCTACGGGTAAGGTCGAGGATGTCGCCGATCTTTATAAGCTCAACGAAGCGGAGATCGCGGATCTCGATCGCATGGGTTCAAAATCCGCAAAGAAGTTGGTCGCCTCCCTGGAGAAGAGCAAGAGCACAAGCTTAGCGCGGCTCCTCTACGCCCTTGGCATTACGGATGTAGGGGAAGCCACGGCCAGGACCCTCGCGGCGCATTTCGGCTCGCTCGATGCAATTCGCGCGGCGGGCGTCGCCGAGCTCGAAGCCGTGCCGGATATCGGCCCGATCATCGCGAACCACATCGCCGAATTCTTTGCCAATCCTAAGAACCTCGACATCATCGCGCGTTTGCAGGAAGCGGGAATGCGATGGCAAGAACAGGCCGATACAATCCGTCGA
>JBOIDM010000381.1:0-3630 GCA_050740575.1 Gammaproteobacteria bacterium | reverse complement strand
GAAACGCATCCAAATCCGCACGGTTCTTTCGTTCCGCAAAGAATGTCGCCGTGTTCATCGCCGACAGCTTTTCCGCGACGGCCGTCGCAACGAACTGATTGATGCTCACCCCTTCTTCCTTGGCCAGCTTTTCAATGGCCGCCTTGACCGAACGGGGTAATCTTAACGGATAAGTGGTTATGCTCGTCATTGTGGGAACCTCCTCAACACGTCCCGGAGCAGCAACACCTCAACGCCAAAATCATTGGGTACCTTGCCGTAGTCACGCGTGTTAAACGTTACGATAGCAGCTGCTCTGCCGTTCACTGCGGCTTCCAATATCATTTCGTCCGCGGGTCACGCAGTCTTGGCCGCCAATAGTGCGTTTCAACCGGCTCAATCATGGCGACGACGGCGTCTAGAAATTGCGTGACCTCTCGTTCATTAAGACCAGCTGCGATCCGATGTTCCGCAAGCCTACACGTGGCTTCATACGCAACGACGAGGGGCACATTGGCTACGAGCGTCACGCGCGTATCAAGTGACGCCATAGCGACATCATATCGTCTCCAAAATCCTTGAAATTCGCTTTTCCGTTCCTCGCTAGGCGCTGAATGCATCACCTGATTGACCGGGCGACCTGGCTTCGTTAAAGTAGTGCTGAACACTACTTAGGGAGCGATGCACATGAAGATTATCTCCGCCCGTGACGCCAACCGGCATTTCTCCAGTGTGCTGCGCGAGGTCGCCACGGGCGAGACCGTTATTGTGACCTCGCGCGGCAAACCGGTGGCCGCCATTGCCGCCTTGCCCCGCGATGAACCCCTGCGACACGCCGCCCGGCAAGCCCTGCTGCAACGTCTACGGGCCCAACCCGCCACCGGCCAACGCGCCTGGACGCGCGCGGAACTCTACGAGGACCTCGCTTGAGGCTAGCGCTCGATACCAACATCCTCGCCTATGCCGAAGGGGTAGGGGAAGAAGCGCGCCGTGTAGCGTCGCTCGATCTCATCGCCGCCCTACTCGTGGAAAGTGTGGTGTTGCCCGCCCAAACCTTGGGCGAGCTGTACCGGGTACTCACGGCTAAGACCAGGCGCGAATCTCGAGCCGCGCAAGCGGCGATCTTGGAATGGTCGGACACCTTTGTCGTGGCCGATTCTACCTGGACCGCGTTTCAATCCGCGCTGGATTTGGCGAGCACCCACGGCGTGCAGATCTGGGACGCCCTGATCCTCTCGGTCGCCGCCGAATGCCAATGCCGCCTATTGCTCACCGAGGATTTGCAGCCAGGCTTTGTTTGGCGCGGCGTCACGGTGGTCAATCCCTACGCGGCACCCGCGCACCCGCTGCTTCAGCGGGTTTTGGAGGCCCGCTAATAGCGGAGTCATAAGCAGGACGGCACGGCCCCATGCCGTATCCGTCCAAGCTTAAGTCAGCGGAGCCAGGATGACCTTGGTGGGAGTTAAGGAGTTAAGGGCCAGCTTCAATACATTCGTAATATACCTTGGACGCTTCCCTCCATCCACATCTGGATGAACGGACCCGCCTATCGTTCACGCATACGCGCGTCGAACATGCGGCCTTTCACCAAAGAGGATCTACCCATGCAAGCAACCGCCCCCAAACAACCCGTGAGCCCAGAAGCCCTTGTCATTGCTTGCCCCGGAGTGGTTTGCATTCCATCGACCTCGTAATACCAATGATGCTATAAACGTTGTACGAGCTTGGTTACACCTTTCCACGAGGAGATCGAATGTTCAACCACATCCTGCTACCCACTGATGATTCTGAGCTTTCTCGGAAAACAGTTCTCAAGGGAATTGAGTTCGCGCGGCGGATTGGTGCCCGAGTGACAGCGTGTCATGCCGCGAGTCACAATAACCTGACGCAGGTATACGTCGCATCCGGCGCAGTCAGCAAGGAAATCGGAGAAAAGCTTGAACGGGAATTCAAAGAAAGTGTAGACCGAATTCTCCGATTCGTTTCTGACGCCGCGAAGAATGCATCCGTGCCCGTCGAGACACGCTATGTTAATAGCCCCGATCCCTTCGCCGCCATCATACAAACCGCCGAAAAGGAAGGCTGTGATCTTATCTTCATGGCATCCCACGGCCGCAAAGGCGTGTCTGCCTTGGTTCTCGGGAGCGAGACCAACAAGGTGCTGACACACTCGAAGATTCCCGTGATGGTTTACCGCTGACGCGGCGAGTACCGAGGAGACGCCGGCGCGAGGGCCTGTAAGAGATTCTCGCCGGCACAGTTGACATCACCGTGATCGGTGAAGCGGCCACTCCAAAAAAACTGATCCGTTCACGTTTTTAGTTCCGCTAAAGAAACCTTACTGCGCTGCGCAAGTCACTGGATGAGACAGACACCGAAGAGACATGGAGGACCAAAGGTGAAGTCGAGGAGCCTGCGATAGGCGCGCGTCGTCGGGCGAAGCAGGAGATACATCGCGCCATAAAGTCAGTGGGGAAGGGCGCGGGCAAATAGCATTAATGGTGTGTTAAAGAAAGGTGCGCCGGCTGCCGATTCTGCGGCTGAACATGGACGCCATTCGCTCCAGCTTTGAATACGCCTTTGGTAAAGTGATGGGCCAGGCCGTCGGCGGCCTGCTCGTGTGGACGGCCCTGCTGGTCTTCATCGCTGTTTTTCTGTTGATTCTATACCTGGTTATCAGGAGCAAGGGCGTCGGATTCAACATCAAGTTTGTGAGCGGGGATAAACCCGGCGTCACGCCAATGGAGGCACCGGCGGCGTTTTCCGCCCCACCGGCTTCCGTGCTTTTGGGACACTATGCGACGCCTCCGGACCCACTCTCGGAGCGCAAGGCGCTCCTCAAGACGCTCGACTCGGCCGAGCAAGTCGTCGCGAGGATCTATATCGGTCTGCTCTATCTTGTTTCGGCTGCAGCGACCTTCGCGATGGCGTGGATTTACTTCAAGTACCCGGACGATGGGAACCGCGACTTCATGCTGTTTTACGGCGGCGGGATCTATCTGCTCGGGATGCTGGGCCTCTCGACGCAAATCAGCAGGACCAAGCGGCGGCTGAGAGGGCGCTCCTCCGAACCCACTCTGGTCGACGAGCTTCGTTCCAAGGTGCAGATTAACGTCCAAAGTGTTCCCGATGTCGGGTTCATCGATGCGGCCTCACTCGATCGGGCGCGCCGTCATGTGTCGTGCGGCGGAACCTTAGATGAGGCCTGCGCCCTGGTCGACCCGCGCTATCAGCGGATGTCCGGCTGGTCGAAGGATGTGTTCCGCAGGGCGGTCGAGATGTCGCTGGGAAGCAGCCGCTAGAGCATTTGCGGGGATAGCACAGTCGGCGCGATGCGCCACACGGAGGCAGTTCGGTAGGATGAATCGTGCGATCACAGCCCCCTAGGCCTCGCGCCGTTGCCCCGTCATGCCGGCGGGTCGGCGTCGGGCCGGACGCGGAACAGGATCCAGAGCGCCGCCGGCAAGGCGGTGAAATCGGCCAGCATCGAGAGCAGGAAGGCGAGCGCGGCGAGCAAGCCGAATTCGCGCATCGGCGGCAGCTCGGCCAGCATGAAGGCGAGGAAGCCGCCAGCGTTAATCAGCGTGGCGAAGAGGATGGCGCGCCCGGCTACCTGCAGCGTGTGCCGCATCGCCTGCTCGACCGTGCCGT
>JBOIDM010000380.1:0-7394 GCA_050740575.1 Gammaproteobacteria bacterium | reverse complement strand
GTCCCGTGCTTTCGATCTACCAGCCCCCGGAGGTGCTCGGCGCCATGGATGACTGGAATAAAAAACAGCACACGAAATCGGGATTATCGGAACGGGTCCGGCAAAGCTCATGGACGGTCGCGGCCGCGGAGCAGATGAGCTTAGACTTTGTGCGGCAGTTTGTTCCACCTTCGGCCTCGCCCATGTGTGGCAACAGCGTGTGCCAAGATCGGCGCTTTCTGTACCGGCTGATGCCCGAGCTCGAACGTTTTTTCCATTACCGCAATCTCGATGTCAGCACCCTCAAGGAGCTCGCGCGGCGCTGGGCGCCCGGGCTTAGACCGTATGAAAAAGACTCCAATCATCGTGCCCTGGAAGATGTGCTCGCCTCGATCGACGAGTTGGCCTATTACCGCCAGCATCTATTCAAACTTTAATCGATGCGCGTACGCTCATCGCTGCCCCTAGCGTTATACCGCGCCGAATCCGTGCGGGCCTTGGATCGCGAGGCCATCGAGGGCAGCGGGATTGCGGGTTTGACCCTGATGAATCGCGCCGGCGCGGCGGCTTTCGAGGTATTGCGTACCCGCTGGCCCACGGCCCGCCGGATCCTAGTTCTCTGTGGCCCCGGTAACAATGGCGGAGACGGTTATGTATTGGCGCGCGAAGCGCGGCGCGCGGGCTTGACGCCTGCGATCCAGCAGCTTGGCGACACCGCGCTCAAAGGCGATGCGCGCGCCGCAGCCGAGACGGCCCTTGCCGTCGGCCTCACGCCGCAGCCGTTCGATGCTTCGTCTCTGGACGGCCATGAGGTGTTGGTGGATGCGATGCTCGGTACCGGCCTCGATCGCGAGGTGCACGATGAGTTTCGCTTCGCCATCGAGTCCGTCAATCAGTCGTCCCGCCCGCGCCTATCGATCGACATCCCTTCCGGACTCAATGCCGATACGGGGGCAGTGATGGGGGCGGCGGTGCGCGCCGAAGCAACCGTTAGCTTCATCGGTCTCAAACAGGGCATGTTTACGCGCGCCGGTCCCGAGCATTGCGGGGAGATCTATTACGATAATCTGAGCGTGCCGAGCGCCGTTTTTGAGCGCGTGTCGTGTTCCGCTCGCCGCTTGGAATTAGGGCCGTTGCGACGCCTTATGCCCCAACGGCCGCGCGACGCCCATAAAGGGCGGTTCGGCCACGTCCTGGTCATCGGCGGAGAGATCGGGTATGCAGGAGCAGCGCGTTTGGCGGCCGAAGCGGCGTTACGAGTAGGCGCGGGGCTGGTCAGCCTAGCGACTCGTGCGGCCCATGCCGCCACGCTGTGCGCGACCCGCCCGGAGATCATGTGCCACCCGGTGGAAACGGCCTCCGAGATCAAAGGGCTTTTGGATCAAGCCACGGTCATTGCGTTGGGTCCCGGTCTCGGCCGCTCATCGTGGGCTGTCAATCTCTTCGCGCGTGTCATCGACAGCGAGCTGCCGATGGTGGCGGACGCCGACGCCTTGAATCTCATCGCCCTGGATCCCATCGCCAAGAATTCTTGGACCCTCACACCGCATCCGGGAGAAGCGGCGCGCTTGTTGGGTATGACGGTGGCGGAGCTTCAAACCGATCGCTTTCGGGCGGTCGCGGAGCTACAGCGCCGTTACGGGGGCGTCGCCATCCTCAAGGGATGCGGTACGCTCATCTGTGGTCCGAACGGGGACATCAGCCTCTGTCCTTACGGTAATCCGGGAATGGCGAGCGGGGGCATGGGCGATGTGCTCACGGGGGTGATCGCGGGCTTGCAGGGGCAGGGTTTATCTTCCTTCGATGCGGCCGCGCTAGGCGTCTGTTTACACGCAAGCGCGGGCGATCGAGCGGCCGTGTCGGGTCAGCGCGGGCTGCTGGCGAGCGATCTCTTTCCTCATCTCCGCGACCTTGCGAATCCCACACTATCGGGGGGTGCAATCTGGCGAGAGGCGCCCTAGAACGACCGGGTGAGCCCTACAACTGGCGCTGTGACATCGGCACCGAAGCGGAGCTCGACGCACTCGCCGCGCACGTCGCGCGGGCGATTGGCCGCGGCGCGGGGACGGTGTTCCTGAGCGGTGACCTCGGCGCCGGCAAGACCACCTTCGTTCGTGGTCTATTGAAGGCCTTGGGCTATCGCGGCTTGGTCAAGAGCCCGACCTACACCTTGGTGGAGACGTATTCGATAAGCGGACGCTCGATCCATCATTTCGATCTCTATCGCCTAGCGGGCTCCGAGGAACTCGAGGCTATCGGGGTACGCGACTTTGTCGACGGCAAAACGCTGTGTCTGATCGAATGGCCGGAACGCGGGGCATTGGGACTATTGCAGCCCGACCTGCACTTGCGCATCGCGCTCGCCGGCGACCGGCGTGAAATAGCCATCAAAGCCTGCAGCGGATGGGGAAACGCAGTCTTGCATCAGCTAGGCGCGGACGACCACAGGTGCAGCTTGGCTGGAACCGACAGGTAGTATATTTATAAAAGTCATAATGATAGTGTATATATCTAAATAATACTTGAATTTTCTGCTGTAACGCTCCAAACTAAGCGCTTTCAATAAATCCGGCGTCGCTCCCCATGCCACGCGGCCTATTTGCACTTCTTCTAAGCATTGCCGTCCCCTGCCACGCGGCGAGTATCAGTGGCCCGCGCATGTGGGCGGCCCCCGATAATACTCGGGTAGTTTTCGATTTAAGCGCTCCGGTGACCTACCATCTCTTTACGATGACCCATCCACACCGCGTGGTGCTGGACATCGAGGGCGGGCTCTTCGTGAAAACCCCGCCGCCATCGGATCCCAAGGATCGCTTCTTGAAATCGCTACGATACGCCCGGCATGGGCGGAAGCTGCGCTTGGTGTTGGATCTTAAGCAAAGGGCCGAGATCAAGGCATTCGCGCTCGCCCCCCAGCGGCCCTATGGCCATCGGTTAGTCGTGGATCTCCTAGGCCGCGAGCAGGTCGCGCCGGCCCTCCTCCCTCGGGAACGACAGCGTTTAAGGGATATCGTGATCGCCATCGATGCCGGTCACGGCGGCGAAGATCCGGGAGCGATAGGGAAGCGGGGTACGCGCGAAAAGCAGGTGGTTTTGGCCATTGCCCGCAAGCTTGCCGACCGGGTCAACGATGAACGCGGAATGCGCGCGGTGCTCATTCGCGATGGGGATTATTTCATAAGCCTTCGGAATCGCATCAAGCGCGCGCGCCAGCATAAAGCCGATCTGTTTGTGTCGATCCACGCCGATGCGTTTCGCGATCCGCGAGCCAGTGGCTCGTCGGTCTATGTGCTTTCCAGCCACGGCGCCAGCAGCGAAGCGGCGCGCTGGCTCGCAGAGCGGGAGAATGCCTCCGATCTGGTCGGGGGGGTCAGTCTCGACGACAAAGACGACCTGCTGCGGAAAGTGTTACTCGATCTTTCCCAGTCCGCAGCCATCGACGCCAGCGTGAACGTGGGCGGGCGCGTTTTACAAAGGCTGAATCGGCTTGGCAGGATACACCATCAAGGCGTTCAGCGGGCGGGATTCGCAGTCTTGAAATCGCCCGATATCCCCTCCGTTTTGGTGGAGACGGCCTTCATTACCAATCCGCTCGAAGAACGCAAACTCACGGATCCCCGCCATCAGGAGGCCATGGCTGCAGCCATCCTAGAGGGCATCCGAGCCTATTTCCGGGAGGCGGCTCCGCCCGGAACGCTGCTCGCCATGCAAAAAGACACACTGAGCGACGCGAGCGCCTCGCCTTCACGCGCCCTGCGTTAGCGCGGTCAAGTTGCGCGCAAAGGAAAACCGGATCGAAACGGCGACCACTGGTCCACGCGTCACGCATCCCCGTATGGTTGAGCTTCACTTATACTATTGGCTATGCCGATCGCGCCTGGCCGCATTCGTTTGCTGGCGGATGATCTCATTAATCAGATCGCCGCGGGGGAGATCATCGAGCGTCCTGCGTCGGTGGTTAAAGAGCTCGTTGAAAATAGCCTCGACGCCGGGGCGAAGCGCATCGAGGTGGAGATCGAGGGTGGCGGAGTACGCCTTATCCGGGTGCGTGACGATGGTTGCGGGATAGCACCCGAGGATCTCGCGCTCGCGCTCCGCCGCCATGCGACGAGCAAGCTCCAAAGCGTGGAAGATCTCTATGCGATTACCAGCCTCGGGTTTCGCGGCGAGGCCTTGCCAAGTATCGGGGCCGTCTCCCGGCTGACGCTGGCCTCGCGTACCGCGGGGTCGGACCTCGGTTGGGCGCTTGAGATGGAAGGCGCTGCGCACCTATCCGATGCTCGTCCGACGGCCCATCCGCACGGGACTTCGGTGATAGTGCGCGATCTCATGTTTAACACCCCCGCGCGACGAAAATTCCTGCGCCGCGAGCGCACCGAATTCCTGCATCTGCACGAGTTGCTGAAGCGCATCGCGATAAGCCGCCGCGACGTGGCTTTTCGCTTGCTCAATAACGGCCGCACCGTGCTCAATCTTCGCGCGGCAGAAGCTCAAGGCGAGGCTCGGGTGCAAGAATTGGCGGGCGATCGTTTTATGCGGCGCGCGGCTGCCTTCGATTTGGCAAGCAACGGGCTCCGTGCCTGGGGATGGGCGGCGCTCCCGCAAGCCGGAGATATTCAATACCTTTATGTGAACGGTCGAATCTTGCGTGATCGCACCGTCAACCATGCCATCCGACGGGCGTATGAAGATACGCAACCGCCCGGCGCGGAGCCGGCCTTTATCGTTTTCTTGGAGATGGAAGCGGGCGCGGTCGACGTCAATGTGCATCCCGCCAAGTACGAGGTGCGCTTTGGTCAACCGCGGCTAATCCATGACTTTGTCTATAGCGCCGTGAAGGACGCGCTCACGGGTCCCGGCAGCGAGCGCTCTCGCCTCAGCGACAGTGCAGCGCATGGGCTTGAGCCAACGCCTCGCGTCAACCAGACGCGTCTCACCTATGCACAGGCTCGAAGTCCAAAAGCCGGCCCGGATCCTCTCGGCGCACCGCTCGGACGCGCCATCGCACTCTTGCGTCAGCGCTATCTGCTTGCGGAAAATGCGCTGGGATTGGTGGTCGTCGATGCCGAGAGCGCACTGCGGCGCCTGATCGCCTCGCGCATACGATCGGCGCCTCCATGCGATCCAGTTTGTTCCCAACCCTTGCTGATTCCGCAGCCGGTCAGCGTGTCACCCGCCGAGGCCGAGCGCGTGCTCGGTCACATGCGCATATTGGAGCGCCTGGGGTTGGAGCTTGATCGCGGAGGCCCCCACACGATCATCCTGCGGCGCATCCCCGCGCTTTTACGCGGCTGCGACGGCGAGCGATTGATCCGCGACGTCGCCGGGGTCCTTTCCAAGCCGGGAGGTCCCGAAGCGGCCCTGGAACAGGCGCTTTGCGAGATCCTGGCGAAGCACGGCGCGATCCTGGCGCTTGCTTCGAGAACGCTAGACCGGTGGGACGGCCTGCTGCGTGAGGTGGAGAGTCTGGGCCTGGGGCACCCCGGCGCGGCGCGCGGCTTGTGGCGGCAACTGAGCGTTGAGGACCTTTCATCCTTGATTTCAGGCGGGCTGCGCCAACCCGAGCAACGTCCGGTCGAGTAGGCGGGATGCCGATGCCGGTCCCGGCCGTGATTTTTCTCATGGGCCCCACAGGCGTGGGAAAAACTGCGCTGGCCACCGATCTGGCCGCCGCGCTTCCATGCCGGTTAATCAGCGTCGATTCTGGAATGATCTACCGCGGCATGGACATCGGAACCGCGAAGCCCAGCCCGGAAGTGCTGGCCCAAGCGCCGCATAGTCTCATCGACATCCGTGATCCCGGGGAAACCTATTCGGCGGCGGAGTTTCGCGCCGACGCGCTGCGCGAGCTGGACACGGTCCTTAAGACGGGGCGGGTGCCCTTGCTGGTCGGGGGAACCGGTCTTTATTTTCGGGCGCTAGACCAGGGGATCTCGGCGCTCCCGAGCGCCGATTCCGAGGTGCGCGCACGCATCGCCGCTCAGGCGTCCAAGCAAGGCTGGGGCGCCTTGCATGAGCAACTCGCGAAACTCGATCCAGCGGCCGCCGCGCGCATACACGCGCATGATACGCAGCGCATACAACGGGCCCTGGAGGTGTGCGAGGTGTCCGGCAGGACCCTTACCGAACTGCTACGGAAACCTTCCCGCCAGCCGTTGCCCTACCGGGTACTCAAGCTCGTCGTGGCGCCCGGCGATCGGGTGGATTTGCAGCGGCGCCTGCGGACGCGTTTCCAGCAAATGCTGAATCACGGTCTGGTGGATGAAGTCGAGGGTCTATATTCGCGTGGGGATCTCACCGCGGCGTTACCGTCGATGAGGTCCGTGGGTTACCGCCAGGTGTGGCAATACCTCGAGGGGCAGCTTGACTATGCGACAATGACCGAGCGCGCCGTCATCGCGACGCGGCAGCTCGCAAAACGCCAAATGACATGGTTGCGCACGGAACGATCCGCTCGCTGGTTCGCAAGCGATGATCCGCGTCTGGGCCATAACGTCGTAGACTTTCTCAGTCAGCAGGCCCTCGCGGGCTTGTGCCCGCCTTAGGCGCGTGAAAGGGGGCGTCACACCGGTCGCTGGCACCGGAAATCAAGCGAGCTACCATTTATGTAGTTTAACAATAGGCTGTCGCTGGAAACTAAGCGTGCGCATTAAGTAGGAACGCACGGAATTTTTCGTTGCTGGCGTAATCAGATACACTACATCCTCTGAAGATCCTGAGATCCTGCGCGCGAGCGGCGCACCGGAACGAGGCGAGGTTGTGCGGCGCTTTACTCTCGGGAAGGAAAGGCGTGATTTGAAGAAAACAAATAAATTGAAACAGGAGGGGTAGATAATGAGTAAAGGCCAGTCATTACAAGAGCCGTTCCTCAATACATTGCGCAAAGAGCATGTTCCAGTGTCCATCTATCTGGTCAATGGCATCAAGCTGCAGGGGCAGATCGAGTCGTTCGATCAGTTTGTTGTGTTGCTGAAAAATTCCGTCAGCCAGATGGTATATAAACACGCTATCTCCACGATAGTACCGTCGAAACCGGTGCGGCTGCCGCGCGAGGACGACGAGTCGCCGGAAGAATAACCAGATCCTTACAGGTTTGTACAAATCCCGTTGTTCGAACGCCCCACTAAAGGCGAGCGTGCGGTCCTAGTCCACTACAGCCGTGGAACCCGCCGAGAGGACGAAACGCTAGACGAATTGCGAGACCTTGTTGCCTCGGCAGGGGTGGCATGCGCGGGGGTAATCCTGGTTGCGCGCGACGCCCCCAATGCGAAATATCTTCTCGGCGCCGGTAAGGCCGAGGAGGTGCGGGCCTTGGTCGCGGAAACCTGCGCGGAGGTCGTGATCGTAAACCGCGCCGTGAGCGCCGCCCAGGAGCGTAATTTAGAACGCCTCTTGGGTTGCCGGGTCGTCGATCG
>JBOIDM010000379.1:0-6740 GCA_050740575.1 Gammaproteobacteria bacterium | reverse complement strand
ACAATTCGCGCTGGGCGGCAACGACATCCACCGTGGTCCGGGTGCCGACCTCGAAGCCCGCTTCGCTCGCCTCCACGAGGGTTTCATTGGAAACCACCGCTTGTTTAAGCGCCTTGACGCGGCTGATCCCGGCCACGATCCCCAGGTAGGCGTCACGGGCCTGGCGTTGCACGGCGCGTTTTTGCCGCTCGACTTCTTCCAGCGCCTGAGTATAGCGGTGTTCGGCTTCATGGGTGCGCGAGACGACGATTCCCCCTTCGAAGATCGGTACATTCAGCTCGACCCCGATAGCGCTCGAGTCGGTATCGACATCCCCGATGCGACCGCTGCCGGCGTCCACTGGGGCTTGCTGCGCGAAGCGCCCAGTCGCCGCCGTCCCGAGGGAACCGACGATGTCTAAGGTGGGCAGGTGGCCTGCCTGCTGGCGGCGGATCTCTTGGTGGGCAGTCTGAGAGGCGAAACTCGCTGCGCTGATGCGCAGATTTTGCGCCAGTGCCTTCGCGGTCCATTGCTCGATGTCGGCGGGATCGGGAAGGATCAGCGGGATCTCTTTGGTTAAGACATCGAGTCTCTTGTGGTAGGCGCCGGTAATTTCCCGCAAGGCGTCGTGGGCGTTGTCGAGCTGATTTTGTGCCCGTATTTCCTCCGCCACGGCCAGATCGTATCCGGCCTGGGCTTCCTGGACATCGGTGATCGCGATGATCCCGACCTCGAAACGGACTTTGGTCTGGTCCAACTGGCGTTGGAGGGCATCTTTCGCAGCACGGGCGAACTCGAGTTCGTCTTGGGCGGCAAGCACATCGAAATAGCGTTCGCTCACTCGGACCACGAGGTCCTGGCGGCCAGCATCGATCTCGGCTGCGGCCTGCTGGATGCGGGTGCCGGCCTGCCGCAATTGCACCCATAGATCATACCGAAACACCGGCTGGGTGAGTCTGAGGTTGTACACTTGGCCCGTGAACTGGAATTTTCCGGCGCCAAAGGTCGCCGCGTCGGACTCGGAGGTGACGTCCTGGAAATTCCTTTCGACGATGGTCGAGAAGCGAAGAGAGGGCAGCAACTGGGCGCGCGCTTGCGGGTATTGCTCCAGAGTCGCTTGGTGGGAAGCGATGATTCCCAGCAATTCCGGATCCTTGGTCTCGGCGAGCTGGTAGACCTCAACGAGATTGTCGCCGGACGCGAGCGGACTCACGGCAACGATAACACTTGTCAATGCAATCCGAAGCCAGTTAATTTTCACGGTCTTATTATTTCTTTTTCATGCAGTCTGTCAAGGTTATCGGCTGGCAGTGCTTACAGCGAGTGCCCTGGCTCATGGGGCCAAGGATGATACAATCCGCGCGCACTCGCGCCGCGAAACCCGAAACATGGATTGGATGATACAAGTACTCAAAAATTTCATTTTCTGGAGCCGTTGGCTGCAGGCGCCGCTTTACCTGGGATTGATCGTGGCCCAAGGCGTGTATGTCTATCAATTCATGATCGAGCTCGGCCACCTCGTGGCCAAGACGGGGCGTCTGACGGACACTGACATCATGCTCATGGTGCTCGGGCTCATCGATGTCGTGATGATTGCGAATCTCTTGAATATTGTCATCATCGGCGGCTACGAAACCTTCGTCTCGCGGCTCGAGCTCGAGAGCCACCCGGATCAACCCGAGTGGCTGTCGCACGTCAGCGCCGGTGTGCTCAAGGTCAAATTGGCCACCGCCCTGATCGGCATCTCCGCGATTCATCTGCTTAAGACATTCATCAATGCCGAGCACTTGCCCGAAAAGGCCATCCTGTGGCAGGTGATCATCCACCTGACGTTCGTATTTTCGGCCCTTGCAATGGCGTATACCGACAAGATCATGACCAGTACGGTGTTGATGACAAAAAGGCGCTAAGCGCGGCGCGTGTGCTATTCTTGGGGTGTATTCTTTCAGCCCCGCGACTAGAATTAGGGCATAGGCAAGTAGGAGGAGAACATGGCGAAATATCTTCTTATAGAATCTCGCGATCCTTTCGAGAGATCGGATGTGGGTTATTTCTCGGACCTTGCAGGTGGACTTGCAGAAAATGATCGATAAAGGGATCGCGATCTACCTCGTCGAGGAGGATGCCAAGGAGCGGGGACTGACAGATGCGGACCTTATCACTGGCCTGCAAAAGATCCCTCGCCGGGACATCGCGAATATCATCGAACGCCACGATCAGGTGTGGCACTGGTGATAGGTCTAGCTTAAACGGGGCACGATACACGTAAGGCGGAACCATGGACGGGCTGCCGTTTACCGCGCAGCCCATCTGCATTGTCGTGTGCTCGCGCAACGTTTGTAGAGCTTCCCGGGCGTAACCTAATAGTTTGGCTTCCGGAGGGGGAGAGTGAACGAGGTAGTATTCGAACCGGAGGCGCGCGCCGGCGCCGCCAGCACGGACCCGAGGGACATCCAGGCGGCGCTCCTGAAACTCCTCGCGCAGGCTCAGGATCCGATGCCGGCGTCGAAGCTGAGTGGAAGCCTGCGCAAGCGCTATGGGCTTTCGCCCGAGGCGTTCGAAGCCCTGTTGGTGAACCAAGTCCGCCTCGGAACGGTGTTTCGGCACCCGCCGCTGCGTAACGAGGGTGCCCGCTACTGGGACCGCGACCGCGGCCGTTACCTCGACACGCTCATCGAACGCGAGCTCAGCGCCGCGGCGCTTCCCATCCAAACGCTTCGAGGCCGCGTGGCCAAACGGGTACGGGATGTTTCCGAAGGGGAGTTGAGTGTGCGTGTCGGCGCACTGCTGCGCGCGGGGAGGCTCCATGAGCTCCCGCGCATCAAGGGTAAGCGCGCGGCACGGCTGAGCGCCAAGCCGCCGGATCCCAAGGACTATCTCGGGGCTACGATCCAGCGCTTGGTGCATGCCATCGAAGAGGAGAGCCTCAGGCTTGCGGCCTTTGGTGTCCCGTGCGCGGCTAGCTTCGCCGCGGCGCGGGCATTACTGGAACGGAGCGCGCTTTACGGCCCGCCGGCGGCCGAGGAGCACGTAGCCACTCCCAGCGTGGACGGTGCTGCGACGGAGCAGGATCTCGAGCAGCAAATCCTGGAGCAATTGCAGCGCTTGAGCGCGGATCTACGCCACGGTGGACTGGTTTCGACCCGCGAGCTACGCGCCGCGCAGCCTCGCTTCGCGCAAGAGCACGCGGCATTCGACCGGGCGCTCCTTCGGCTCGCGAAAGACGGAAAGGTCTGGTTGTTTCGGCACGATTTTCCGGCGAGCCTCACCGAATCGGAGCGTAAAGCGATGGTCACGGACGGGCGGGGCAACTACTATAACGGGATCTCGTTCAAGGAATAGCGCTCGTCATGGATATCATTAATCCCTTTAGCCAGTCCATCGTCACCGATGCGTGGCAGCCGCCGCAGTCCGATGTGCCGATGATCCACGCCGGGGTGTTCGAACTTTGTTGTGACGTCCTGGAACAGGTGCGCCGATCCGGCGGCAGCCGATCCGTGCTCCTGCACGGTCTGCCGGGGAGCGGCAAGACCCACCTGCTCGCGCGCGTACGCACCAAATTAAACGGCGTACCCAATGATATGGCAGCGACGGTTCCCGTGCCCGTCCCCCCCAACGTGTTGTTCATCGCGGTGCGTCTACGCTCCGGGGCCAGGATGCTGTGCCGCCATCTGCGCCGCACGCTCGCCACGGATCTGTTTCGCCCCACGCGCCTGGGTATGTCGCAGCTCGAGCAATTGCTCCTTTACCGCTTCGCGCAGTATCTCAAGGACCGGAAAAAAGCGCAGAAATGGTGGATCGATCTGCGCCAGCCCCAAAAGCCTCATCCCTGGTGGCGGTTCGGAAAAACCGATGAGGCCGGGCGGGCGAAGCAGGAAATTGAAGCAATGATCGAGCGGCTCGACGAACAAGCGGCGCTCGGGAGAAACCTGAGTGCGATCCTGCGGCATCTGGCGCTGGGGCGCCATCGCCGCAACGTGCGCGATTGGCTGCACGATGGGGTGCTACCGGACAGCGTGATGCGGGAGATGGGCCTGGCGGCAGCGCCCGAGGAGGAAGACCCCGAGGAACAGGCGCTCGATATGGTTTGCGCCGTGAGCCGGCTCGCCGATTCCAATATTCCGCTGGTGCTCTGTTTCGATCAAGTGGAAGCTCTGCAGACCTCGCCCGACGACGTCGAGGGTTTGTATGCCTTCGGGCGGATGGTCAGCTCGCTTCGAGACAAGACACGCAACACCCTGCTCCTCTCCTGCGTGCAAACGGCGTTTCTGGACAAGCTCGATGAAATCATTCGCGGCGCCGACATGGACCGGCTGGCCGAAAAGGCCGGCCTGCTGAAGCCGCTCTCCTTTGATGAGGCGCAGCGCTTGATCCCGGTGCGCTTGGATTCCGCGCCGGCGGTGGCCAAGATGCGCAAAGGCCAGTCGAACAAACTCTGGCCCCTCAAGCCGAACCGCATCGCGGAATTCATGGAGGGAAATCCCGCCTGTACCCCACGCCAATTGATCTCGTTTTGTGAAGACGAGTTCGAGAAATGGCGCCACGGTCAAGCGCAGCCGATGGCGTCTTTGGAAGACTTCTTAGCTCTTCAGTACGATCTCGAGTACGGGCAGGCGTTGCGGTCGAGTCATCCCCAGCAGATGGACGAAACCTTGGCGCATGGGTTGCCGCTGGTGCTCCAGCTCTTACAACGCGGTAAGCAGATTGTGGAGGGCGGTCACAAATATGTCGATCTTACTTTTGAGACGGATGCCGGGCGGCTCTATGTCAGTTTTTGTAACCAAAACGGCAATCCGTTAACGGTGCGCCTGGCAAAGCTCCGCGACTGGGTCGAACAGGGGCACATCACCAATCTGGTATTGGTCCGGGATAGCCGATCGGCGGTTTCGCAGCATGCCAAGAAGGCGCAGGAGCATTTGGATGCGCTGACGCAGCGCGAGATCGTTTTCCTACGCCCCTCCGCGGAAGGACTCGCCGCGTTGGAAGCCTTCCGCAGTCTCTTGTCGGATGCAAAAGCGGGGGACCTGGCCAAGCGCGGCGAGGAGGTCAGCGCGGTCTCGGTGGAAGAATGGTTCAAAGCCCACTTGCCGGCACCAGTCGTCGAATTGGTGGAGGGCTTAACGCCCGAGCGGCGGGTGAGCGGGCGCGAGGCGGTTTACGATGAGCTGCTGGAATTGCTACAACAGGAACGGATCGTCCGCGTGGATGAGGCCGCCGAACGGCTGCACCGGGACCCCGAAGCGATTGCCGCCTGTGCCGCCGGCCATCGTGATCAGTTCGGTATCTTGCAAGGGCCGCCCTTGGTGATCTTCGAGAAGATCGCCGCCGCGGGAAACGCCTAACCTCATGGCCGTGTATTTGACCATGCCGCAGGTGCGCGCGGCGCTACTTGAAAACGGCGCCGGGCCACACGCTTCGACTCAGCTTCTGGCGCGCTTATTTATCGAGGTAATGGACGAGTTGCTCGGGCAGGATCGGGGCCAGCATTGGACGGCAATCTTGGGAGATGAAGATTTAGATCGGGAGCGGTGGCAACAGAGGCTCATCGAGCACGCCTATCGGCAGTGCGTTGCGCCGAGATTGCTGCGGCAGCGAGCCGAATTGGATCCCGTCGCCAAGGAGGTGTGCCTGTTTTGGGAGGCGGTCCAGAACCTCTGTACCTGGAGCGTGGACGCGCTTTGGGAACGCTACCGCGCGCGCGGACGTGTGCCCGAGGCGGGGCTATTCAAGAAAATCGGCCTGGTGAAGGACGTCGAGCTGCACGAGCCCGGCTGGACCGACGCCGTCCGCGTTACCGATATCCGGGAGTCGCTGTGGCTGACGCCGGGCGCCGAATCGTATTGCGCGATCGAGCTTTGTCTTGACGCGGACGGGGAGGGGATCGAGCAGGCGTGTCTCTATCGCCTGTTGACACAAGCGTCCTACCCGACACCGCGTGCACGCAAGGGGATGCTGCGGTTGATCTCCTTCTCGCCGGCGCGCCAGGAAACGGCGATAGACAACGCGCGGCTGGAGGTCCTGCAACGGCATGTGAAACAGTTGATCGGACGCGCTGCCGGTGTGCTGCCCACGGCGTTGCCGGTCGGTGTGGACCATCAAGGCGCCGCGCATGACTATGTGAACCTCGGGAAAATGCTGGTCGAGATCCTTAGAAACTATGGGATCGAAGCCAGCGTCGCCGGCATGCCCACGGTTGAGCAAGGGAAAGTGCAGTTCTTGATAGAGCTTCCGCCGGGCATCCGGGTCACCCAGCCGGACGCGCTCGCGGAGGATATCAAGCAGCGCCTGCGGCTTAAAACCCCGCCGCTGCTCGAGCACGTCGCTGGCCATTTATTCGTCGGTCTCGAGGTCCGCGCGCGCCCCATCTTCTTTTTCTGGCCGACGGGCTGGACAAGCAGGGCGGAATGAACCCGTCGAATCGCCGATTACAACTCGCCTGAGGTTGATCGTATCTCGGTGGGCGTGGACAAACAGTTCAAGGGCAAGCAGTACGCGGTACAGCAAGGCTATTCCTACATCCCTCGGCGATGCCGGCGTCGCCCAGCGAACTCTGTAGCGCCGAAGGCGCTGGAGATAGAGTTTGCGGGCAAGGTGCGGAAATGAATTACCAATACCTCATCGACCCGCGCTTCGGGGCCAGGGGAATCGGCATGGTTTTCATGCTGGTAATATGGTTGATGTTATCAGCAAGGTTTACCGAAGCCGCTGATACGCTAAAGTCGATTAATACCGCCGAATTCGGCGAAGTAAGGTTTTTCGGC
>JBOIDM010000378.1:0-3532 GCA_050740575.1 Gammaproteobacteria bacterium | reverse complement strand
CGGCAGGCAGCTTAGCCGCAATAGCAGCCATCGTAAGGCGATGCTCAGGAACATGGCGGTGTCGCTGTTTCGGCACGAGGCTATCAGGACCCCTGTGCCGAAGGCCAAGGAACTGCGCCGCACCGCGGAGCCCCTGATTACGCTTGCCAAACAAGACACGATGGCGAAACGCCGGTTGGCGTTTGCCCGGTTGCGTGACAAACAGGTGGTCGCGAAGCTTTTTAGCGAACTCGGACCGCGTTATCGAGAGAGGCCAGGTGGTTATTTACGTATCCTGAAGTGCGGTTTCCGTAACGGTGATCGCGCTCCGATGGCCTTGGTCGAGCTCGTCGATCGGCCCTTGCCGCAAGAGGCGATGGGCGCCGACGCCACGAAGGCCGCGAAGACCCCCTGATCCGCGCCACGCCGCGGGACGCCGGCGAGCGTCGCAATCTCGCTCTGGGAGTGAGCGGGGGTTTGTAGCGCGTATACGCCTCTCCGGCAATCGACTGTCATGATCGTGTTGGTGACGGATTACGGGATGGAGGGGCCGTACCTCGGTCAGGTTCTCGCCGTGCTGTATCAATATGCACCTGGGGTCCCGGTCGTCAACCTCTTCGCTAATGCCCCCGCTTACGATCCTCGCGCCACGGCCTATCTGCTCGCGGCCTACCGCCACGGATTCCCGAAGAACAGTGTGTTCTTGTGCGTCGTGGATCCCGGTGTCGGAAACCACCGGCACGCACCGCTTGTCGTTCAAGTCGACGAACAATGGTTTGTCGGTCCCGGCAACGGCATCTTCAATGCGGTGATGAAGCACGGGCGATCCGGCCGTGCATGGACTATTACTTGGCGCCCCGAGTCGATCTCGGCAACGTTTCATGGCCGCGATCTCTACGCGCCCGTTGCCGCTACCTTGGCCCTCGGTCAACTTCCCCAATGCGAGCCTCTGGAGCTAAGCGATTATGCAGCGTGGCCCGATGATCTCCATGAGATCGTCTACCTCGACCACTTCGGAAATGCGATGACCGGCGTGCGCGCCTCGGTCATATCGCCGCGGGCCGTCATCAGAATCGCGGGACAAAGCGTGCCGAGGGCCAGAACGTTCGGTGACGTTCCTGTGGGGCATCCCATGTGGTACGAAAACTCGAACGGGCTCGCCGAGATCGCCGTCAACCAGGGTCGCGCGGACGCGGCATTAGGCCTATACTTGGGCCAGCCCATCAGTTTCGAGGAATTGGAGTAGAGAGTCTTCATCCTACCCGCCCATGGTATCGGGTGCGCTTGCTGATCGAGCGGTCTCCACAGGGGCTGCCGCATCCGCCTCAAACAGTCCGCGCAATTCCTGAGCGGCCTGGGAGGCGCTTTGGATCAGGGCGGCTTCGTCCTGATGAATCGCGTGCTGCTTGCGCAGCAGCTCCTCGTCGAAGTCGCGAAAGATGGTGACGGAACGGTCGGCTTCCGAGCGAGGAACACCCAAACCGTGGAGAACCTCCCGAGCCATTTCCAAGCTGGAAAGATAGGTGTCCCGCTGTAGTACGCTGACCCGCATATCCAGAAGCTTGTAGCAATGGAATCGATTGCGTGCCCGCGCATAGATGGGCACGTGCGGATAATGTCGGCGGAGCATTTGGACAATCTTGATGGACGTTTCGACATTTCCGATCGCGAGGACAAACACCTTGGCTTGCTCTACCCTCGCTGCGGATAAGAGTTCCATGCGCGTGGCGTCACCGTAGTAAATCTTATTGCCGAACTTACGCACGAAATCGATATGCTCCGGACTGCTTTCGAGCGCCGTGAAACGGATGCCGCGCATACGCAGAATGCGCGATATGATCTGGCCGAAGCGGCCAAACCCCGCGATGATGACGGGGTTGCCGGGCTCGTCGATGACGTCGTACTCGGGTTCCGGATCGCCTGCCCCCCAGCGTGCAAATACCTTATCGTTGAGTAAGTGCAGCGGTGGCGCAAGCATCATGGATAGTGTCACCACGGCCACGAGAAGCTGCACGGTGTTTTCGGGCAGAAGACCCTGGTCACTGGCTAATGCGAACAGAACGAAAGCGAACTCGCCGCCCGCAGCGAGCGCGATGCCGAGGTTTCGTGCGGTATCGGCGGTCATACCCGATGCGCGGCTGACGACGTAGAGTAAGCAATACTTAAGGGCACAAAGTCCTAACGCGAGGGCAAAGAGAAACAGGGGTTGATCGAGGACAAGGCCGAGATTCACCGACATGCCCACGGCGATGAAGAATAGGCCGAGCAGCAGTCCTTTGAAGGGCTCCAAATCAGCCTCGATTTCGTGCCGAAATTCGGAGTCGGCGAGCAGTATCCCCGCCAGGAACGCTCCCAACGACATGGACAAATTCAGATAGGTCATCAGTAGCCCCGTACCGATGACGACCAGCAATGCGGTGGCAGTAAAAAGGTCACGGTTACCAAAGCGGGCAACCATTCGGAAAGCCAGCCGCAACACGTGCCGTCCAACGGCAACCATGGCAACGATGACGCCCAAAGCCCGCGCGAACTCCAGCCACGGCTGACCGGCCGCGCCTTCGAGGGGGGTCAAGGTCAGCATGGGTAATGCGGCCAATGCCGGGATGACCGCTAGATCCTGAAACAACAAAATGGCGAAGGACTCGCGGCCGTGACGCGTCGTCAGTTCGCCGCGCTCCGCAAGCGTCTGGAGCACGAAAGCCGTGGATGACATCGCCAGCGCAAAGCCTATGACACATGCCGCCATCCATCCCTGACCGAAAACGACCGCGAGTATCCCGAATACCGCCATCGTGAAGAGGACTTGCGCGGATCCCAATCCGAGTATCGAACGGCGTAACACCCAAAGCCGGGAGGGCTGCAATTCTAAGCCGATGACAAACAATAGGAATACGACACCGAGCTCGGAGATGTGTAGGATAATGTCCACATCTTCCACCACGTGCATTCCCCAAGGACCAAGCAACATGCCCGCAACTAAATAGCCAAGCACGGTGCCTAGCCCAAGCTGATTGAAGATCGGCACGACCAGCACCATCGCGGCAAGTAAGAGTGTCAATTGCTCGAGCATATCGCTATCTGTTCTCCAGGAGCCGGTTACGCCTCACCCAAGGAATCGGCGGTTGTGGAATGCGGCCAGCGCCGGGACAATAAAAGTCCGTAATCTGGGAGAGGTGACCAGGATGAGCGCGAACATCGGCACCAGGGACAACAAAGTGTTATACGCCACGGCGCTGGCCAGTAAGAAGCCTTGATTGGCGCGAAACCGGGCGAGAACGCGTATTGCAAAACGCAAGGGTTTATTCAGAAGACTGCCTCCATCGCAGTGAATCCCGCTGAGTCTTCTATCGCCTTTCAAATCTGGTCTCTGGCGCCACGGTACCCGAGTATGGTATCTCGGCAATGCCGCGCTACGCTACGCTCAAGGACCACAGCTCGTTGAAGCGCTGTGCGAACCGGGTTCCGAGCGCCTCGTCTTCATGCTTGAAATAAACATAGGTACGCGCAAGACGGCGCGCGGCTATGCGCTCGGTCCAGGCGCGCAGTGCGCCAT
>JBOIDM010000377.1:0-1844 GCA_050740575.1 Gammaproteobacteria bacterium | reverse complement strand
CCATCGACGATCGTGGACAGGGGGAAGCCAAGCGTGTGCGCCCGATGCAACGACACCACGAGGGAGCGCGCCACGACTTGCACCGCCCCGCATAGGCTCGTGGTGGGCGTGAGGATAAAGGTCAGATCCTGGGGCTTGATGGCACAGGCGTTCGCTACCTTCTCGGCGATTTCGACCGGAGGCTGTTCCTTGACCTCCAAGACCAAACAGGCCTGGTCGCAAGCATCTCGATACCCGAGTTCTTGAAACAGGGGTTCGTGACTGCCGATGGCGCGGGCCGGACCCGATCCCAACCCTTTAAAGGCGCCCTTGCCTTCCCCGTATTCGAGACCCCACCCCGCGTATTGGCTCGCCAAGCAGGCCAGCACGGGGTTCGAGGTATATACGTCAAGCTGCCACGGCGAATGGGAAAAGTCTCCCCCGGCACGGAGACTTACCCGCCCGAGACCGCCCAGACAGATTTCGGCGATGCGCCGCCCGGCTTCAATCCCGCCCAAAACCGCGATTCCAGCGTCCACAACGACAGTCCCGTTCGCTAAGGTATCCACCGCCAATCTCAGCGCTGCGGCATTGGCGATCAGAGCTTGCACCAAAGGCTGCGCTAAACCATTCACACTGGGTTGCTTGTTCATAGCATTTCTTTATTAATTATCCATCGCTCCGTTTCTGACCCGCCTTAAACGCCGCCAGCAACTTTTGACAACGGGACTCCAAGAGGCGAGCGACGCCACCCGGCTCACCCCCAGATGCGTGCACGGTGCAGATCGGCTCGCCGGCGCGCACCCGCGTTCCCGTTGCCGGCCAATCACGGCTCCAGCGGGGCCTTGGCCGCAGGATCCGCAGCGCATGCGGCGCGTAGAGAACCCGCACCGCGGCGATTTCTTGCGCACCGAGCCGGGCCGGCAACCGCCCGCGGCAGGCATCGACGTGGACAGTGAATAATCCGCCATCCCTCTCGTGCAATTCAAAGCTCGCGGTCGGACGCGGGTTGATCTCGAGGAAAGTCCAGCGCTCGTCATCGTCGAGGATGAAATCCGCACCGCAAAGACCGCGCAACCCAAACGCCTTGGAAAGCTCCGGGACGACCTCCGCCAGATCCTTACGCACGCGCGCCGGTAGACGTCGATCCGCGATCGCGCCACGATACATGAACGTGCCAGGCTCCTGCCAGATCGTGTTGTAGCCGACGATCTCCGCTCCGCGCCCGTTGGCAGCGAAGACCACCGACCGCGCCCGCCCGGCGACTGCGCGCTGTAAAAAATACCCCGGCGGACATCGGCCACCCGCCCCCGCAGGCAAGACATGCATGCCGCCCGAGCCGCCGATGCGCTTCCGTAACCACCCACGTGAGTCGCCGACGGGGACCAAACGCGTTTCCGGATACGGGATCCCCAACCGCGACAGGGCGCCGAAAAATATTGCCGGTTCTTTAACACTACGCACGGTCTCCGCCGTGTTACCGAGTAACTCCGCGCCCGCCGGCAAAACATCCAACAGCGTTGGGTCCTGTTCGAAACCGCTGCCGGCGACCACGCCTGCGATTCGATCGCGTGCGCCCACTCGTTCGATCGCCGCGCATAGGGTCTCACGATCGAATCCACGCAATCCTGGAGGAACGCGCGTTACGCTCCGCGCCCAGTCATACGTGTCGCGGTCGGCGAACAGGTCGACCACGTGCACCGGCGCACGGCTCCGCTGCGCGGACTGGGCGAGGGCCCGGCCCGATTGGCCGACGATGAGGTAAGCGGGCTCAGCCAGCGGCGATCTCCCGGGCCACCTCAAAGGCCTTGACGTGATCGAGATACACGGGTTTGGCCGCCTGAATCATGAGTTGAAATAAACGA
>JBOIDM010000376.1:0-7707 GCA_050740575.1 Gammaproteobacteria bacterium | reverse complement strand
GCGTAGAGTCACGCCGATGCGCGCGGGTATTACGCTACTTCTTCTTCGCGGGCGCTTTCTTTGCCGGCGCTTTTGCCATGGGCTTCTTAGCCGCAGACGCCTTCGACGGAGCGGCCCTTTTCTTCATCACTGGTTTTTTAGCAAGTGCCTTCTTTGTTGCTGCCATAAGTTCATCCCCATGTGATAGTTGACGAATAATCTTGAGAACGAACTCAAGATTACGTCGCTATATACATTACAAATTTATACTATGCAATAGTTTTGTCGTCATCGAATGAAAAGATTTTCGCACCAAGTCGGGTCGCTAGGCATAGATCCAGTTAGCGCACAGACTTTTCCTGCCCGGAATCGGAGTCATTGAAGACTCGAAATGATCCGATCGCGAATGTCTTCGACAGTTCCGATTCCATCCACGCGCACAAACCGCGGTCCGGATCCCGATGCGCGCGCCGAATAATAATGAATCAAAGGTTCTGTCTGGTGGTGGTAAACCCGCAAACGATTGCGTACGGTCTCTTCTATATCATCGTCTCGTTGCACCAAAGCTTCGCCGCTCACATTGTCCTTGCCTTCCGACTTGGGCGGATTAAACACGAGGTGGTAGGTTCGTCCCGATGCCGGATGAACACGCCGTCCCGACATACGCCGCACGATCTCTTCATCGTCGACATGGATCTCGACCACAAAGTCGATCGTGACGCCGGCCTGATTCAAGCCCTCGGCTTGCGGTATCGTCCGCGGGAATCCGTCGAACAGGAAACCGTCCTTGCAATCGGGCTCCGCGATGCGCTCCCGCACCAGACCCAAGATGATCTCATCGGAGACTAAGCCCCCGGCTTCCATGACTTTTCTTGCTTGTTGTCCCAAGGGTGTACCCGCGGCCACCGCCGCGCGCAGCATGTCGCCGGTCGAAACCTTGGGGATGTTAAAACGCCGGCATATAAACTCCGCCTGCGTACCTTTGCCGGCGCCCGGCCCGCCCAATAATATGATCCTCATCTGCTTGCTCCCTAGGCTGAACTCATGGCACGAGAACGATTGCGTCTGAAGAGATGCACAAACCGCGACCTTCCGTTGATGCCGTGACGTCGCCGCAATCGGCCCGCTCGACGATCATTTTGACACATGAACTCGACGCTCGCTTGGAACGTCACTACGACTTATGGGGACCTATGCAACTTGGATAGCTCGGGCGCTTGTGGGAAACTAGCGGCCAAGGCGGAACCTTAGGCTCCGCCCACACGCCTTTACAGGATGCGCAAGCCTTCGGGAGGGCAACGACGAAAGCCTTACAGTAAAGTTCAGGATACACCATGAGGAAAAGACATTTAGTGACGTTGGCCTGCATCTGTGCCGTGTCGTGGAACGTGTCCGCCGAAGAAGCGGTAAAACTCGATACGGATCGCGAAAAGTTGAGTTACGCCATTGGAATACAAGTGGCTCAGAGTCTCACCCGTCAGGAAGTCGATCTCGACCCGCGCGCGTTTTCGCTGGCGATCGAGGATATGATTGCCGGCCGCGAACCGCGGATCCCAAGCGAGGAATTTCAGGCCCTACTGGAGAAACAACGGGCCACCATGCTGAAAGCACAGCAAGAAAAGTCGAAAAAGAATCTGGAAGCGAGTAAGGCGTTTCTAGCGGCGAATCGCAAGAAGGAAGGTGTCAAGGAATTGCCCAGCGGTTTGCAATACCTGGTTGTTAAGGACGGCGCCGGGGACCAGCCCAAATCCACCGATACGGTATCGGTACACTACCGCGGTACGCTCATCGACGGGCGTGAATTCGATAGCTCCGCGCGCGCCGGCCAACCCGCGGTTTTTCAGGTGAACGGCGTGATCAAGGGATGGCAGGAAGCCTTGCCGTTGATGAAAGCAGGCAGCAAATGGCAGTTATTTATTCCGCCGGAATTAGCCTATGGCGAGCGCGGCGCCGGCGGTGCGATTGGGCCGAACGAGGCTTTGATCTTCGACATCGATCTGCTCGCCGTCAATCCGGCTAAAAAGTGAAGCGTTTCATAAAGGCTTAACTATCCGACCTAGGGGGCCGGTAGGGAGGCAGCTAAGTTGGGATAAGAGCGCTAGTGTAGTGTCCCGAGTAACTTCTGCGAGCTTCTATCGGGACAGGATACTAGCATGTTAAACGCGCAACCATCAGAGCGTGAACCAGCCGCGCGCCTGCTCAGGCTCGTCGAAGAGCTTGCCGCGGAGATCCATGCCCATCCCTCCGGACGGCGTGCTTTCACCCTCGACAGCGCCCTCGATCGTGACGTCGGCCTCGATAGTTTGGCGCGCGTGGAACTGTTCGCGCGTATGGAACGCGAGTTCGGCGTCGCCTTGTCCGAGCGCCTATTCACCGAAGTGCAGACGATTCGGGATCTGCTGTCGGCCTTGTCCGATAAGCCGCTGGCCCGCGAGCCGAGCGCGGATCGTCGAGCACACATCGAGGCGCCCTCCCCCACGCACGCCACGCCGCACAGCGCCGGAACACTTACCGAGGCGCTCGCATGGCATGCGGCCAACCACCCCGATCGCAAACACATCACGCTCCTCGGGCAAACCGGGGATGAAGACATCCTCACCTACGGTGATCTCTATGCGGAAGCCAAGGCGATCGGCGGGAGCCTGCAACGGCGAGGGTTGCAGCCGCGCGAGGCCGTGGTCCTCATGCTCCCGACGGCCCGCGACTATTTTCGGCTCTTCATGGGCGTGCTGCTGGCCGGCGGGATCCCGGTGCCCGTCTACCCCCCTACCCGTCAGAGTCAGCTCGATGATCACGCGCGGCGCTATCGTGCGATTCTGCGCAACTGCCGAGCCGCCGCGCTCGTCACGGTCCCTGAAGGACGCGCACTCGCGCTGTTGTTTAAGGCGCAAACCGACACCCTGCGCTTCATCGCGACCACCGCCGAGCTTTACCCGGCGGCCGCGGACGGCATCGATATCCCCGCCATCCATACCGACGACACGGCGTTTCTTCAGTACACCTCCGGCAGCACCGGGCATCCGAAAGGTGTGGTGCTTACCCATGGGAATCTACTTGCGAATATACGGGCCGCGGGCGCGGCGTTGCGGGCACAAACGAGCGACGTCTTCGTCAGTTGGTTACCGCTCTATCATGACATGGGGCTCATCGGTGCGTGGTTCGGCACCTTGTACCATGCGACGCCCCTCGTCATCATGTCACCCCTGAGCTTTCTCGCGCGCCCCCAGCGCTGGCTGTGGGCCATTCATCGCTATCGGGGAACGCTCTCGGCGGCGCCGAACTTCGCCTATGATCTGTGCGCGCGCCGTATCGCCGATGGCGACCTCGAGGGTTTGGATCTAAGCTCCTGGCGTACGGCCCTGAATGGAGCCGAACCCGTCAACGCAGCCACCTTGCGGCGCTTCCAGGAGCGTTTCAGCCGTTACGGATTTCGCCCGCAATCCATGGCGCCGGTCTATGGTCTCGCCGAGGCCTCGCTCGCCCTCACGATGCCGCCGCTCGATCGCGGCCCGCTCATCGATCGAATCGATCGCAAAGCCTTCGCGGAGCGCGGGATCGCCATCCCGGCCGCGACGACGGATCCGGCCGTGATCGAGTTTGTCGCTTGCGGCCAGCCGATCTCCGGGCACGAAGTCCGGATCGTCGATGCGGGCGATCGCGAGCTGCCCGATCGCCATCAAGGCCGTCTGCAATTTCGCGGTCCCTCGGCGACCCGAGGTTACTATAGGAACGCCGATGCCACCCGCGATCTCGTCAAGGGCGAGTGGCTCGATCCCGGTGATCTTGCCTACATCGCCGAGTGCGACATCTACATCACGGGCCGCACCAAGGATCTCGTGATCCGCGCCGGAAGAAATATCTATCCGCATGAATTGGAAGATGCCATCGGGCATATTCACGGCGTGCGCAAGGATAGGATCGCGGTCTTCGGTAGCCCGGATCCGCAGACCGGAACCGAACGGCTGATCGTGGTGGCCGAGACGCGCGAATCACGCCCCGATAAACGCGAGCAAATCCTCGCCCGCATCAACGAAATCGCGACCGATCTCGCGGGCGGTCCACCCGACACCGTGGTATTGGCCCCGCCCGGCACCATACTCAGAACCTCGAGCGGCAAGATCCGGCGCAGCGCCAGCCGCGAACTTTATGAACGCGGGCAGATCGGTAAGCGTCCGCCACCCCTATGGCGGCAACTCGAGCGGCTGGTCTCGGCCAGCGTTGCGCCGCTCCTCAGACGGCTGGGTAAGGCGCTGCGCGCGCATGCTTACGGGGTCTATGCGTGGACGGTGATTGGACTCATCACACCCCTGGTATGGCTGTCCGTCGTGCTACTGCCGCGCCTCGATTGGCGCTGGGGAGCCGCGAGCGCCGCGGCGCGCTTCCTTGCCCGTGCCGCCCGCATCCCCTGTACGCTCAAAGGCGCGGAAAACTTACCGCCCGCGGACCAACCGACGGTCTTCGTCGCGAACCACGCCAGCTATTTGGATTCGTACTTTCTGGTGGGCTTTCTGCCGCGCATCCCGAGCTTCGTCGCGAAGGCCGAGTTAACGCGGCAGTTCACGGCGCGCGTGTTTCTATCGCGGCTCGCGACCGAGTTCGTGGAACGCTTTGATAAGGAAAAGGGCTTGGCCGACGCACGCAGGATTGCCGGCGCCTTGCGCAGTGGCCGCTCGCTGTTGTTCTTCCCGGAGGGCACCTTCAGCCGCGTTCCGGCGCTGCTCCCGTTCCACATGGGCGCCTTCATCGCGGCCGCCGAAACGGCGACGCCGGTCGTCCCCATCGCCATTCTGGGTACGCGCAACATCCTGCGCGCAGGGAACTGGGCGCCTTCCCGAGGCCAGGTCACGATCACCGTCGGACCCGCCATCGACGCGCGGGCGGCGGCCAGCGGACACGATCTATGGAAAACCGCACTCGAACTGCGCGCCGCCGCGCGTGAGTTCATTCAGGCTCATTGCCAGGAGCCCGATCTCAGGGGTGGTGAATAGATATACTTGCCGCGCGCCTGGTTCAGACGACCGTTTTCTCATCGGCCGGCTTTGACGGACTCTCGTGGGACGGGTTGTCGCTTGCTCCTGTTTTTCGTTGCCGCTTCTCTTCTTTTTTCTGTTTCTTGGCCATATCTCTCTGACGCTTCGCGAACGCATAGTTGGGTTTGGGCATATGTGATCTCTTGAAATAATGGGGTCGGTCGTGATTTAGTTCCGTGCCATGCTTGGGCGCTGCCGCTTGGCAAATAAAATCATAGTAATGATAGCCTGATTTAGGTCAGCAGGCGACGCACTCGGTTTCTTTCACCCTCGCTTCGACCGGGGTCGATTTCACGACCAGGACATCGCAGCTCAGAGCATCAAGCACCTTCTCCGCGGTGTTGCCGATAAACAGCAACTCCAAGGCGCCTTTGGACACGGCGCCCATCACCACCAAGCTCGCTTGCAGCGCGCGCGCGAACTCGGGCAGGGTGTCGGCGGGGCTGCCGACGGCATAATGCACCCGTTCGTACCCGATCCCGAAACGCCTGATCAGATCTTCCACTAAGGTGTGATGTTCCTCCGCAGCCGTTCTGCCGTACTCGGTGTAGCTGGAATAGGGATGCAGAACGCGGAACGCCGGCTCCGGCAAGATCTCGATGGCATGGAAGATATGCAGCTCGCCGCGCAGCCGGTAAGCAAGCATGCGCGCGTTTTCGAGGATGACGTCGTCCAAGGCTTCAGCGCGACTGTGAACATGCGCGGGATCGACGCATGCGATGACCCGCCGAGTCTCCCATAGTCCTTGGTCTTTCACCAGCATTAACGGCGAGGGACAGGTGCGTATGAGGTGCCAATCCGCATAATTGAATAAGGTACGCTTCAGTGCGCTGTCATGCCGCACTGTCTTGACCACCATATCCGGCCGGGTTTCACACACCCTGTGCATGATGGCCTCGACCGGATGCCGGCACCAAACCACATCGGCGGCAACGGTTAATTGTTCCTGCTGGCTAAGAGCTTCCGCGATGGCCTGCGTTCTTGCTTGCGTCGCTTGCAGGCCAGCCCCCGAGGACGCGCCCGCGGGGTTGGACTTAGCACCCGCGGGCAGGAAGGAGGCGTGCTCACTCACGAATAGATCGAGCGTGGCATTCATCTTGCGCGCAAGGAATACGGCGCGCGCCAGCGCGGGCTCGGGTTGAGCATCCAATTCGCCGGGGTCCATGAGCACCAACATTCGGTGTCGCTTCATCATGCGTTGCCTGCCGCGGTTAACGCCCTCTTAACGCCATCCTAACCGTCCTCCCGTAGAGATACAATTTCGCGCCGGCCAGGAGCCAAAACTCAGCCTCACCCGCAAGGCCATCTCCGCGGGCGCTTGATGTTTTGATAGAATAGGCCGGCCGGCAATTCATAGACTGAAAAGGAGTATTCACCAAATTGAAAAATACCCAAAGCGACCAAGACGGGTTTACCCCGATCCCTACGGTACCTCTATCCTTACCGACGCCAGTGAACCCACGGTGACGGAGACCAGTGTTACGGATCAATGGTCGCCGGCCCTTCGCTTCCAGAGCCTAAGCACATTGCCGAGCCTCGGGATCATCCGGGTGAGCGGTCCCGAGGCAGAGAGTTTTCTCAGCGCGCAGTTCACGAACGACCTAAGAGCACTGTCCGAATCGCGTAGCCAGTTGGGCGCCTGGTGCAACGCGCAAGGGCGTGTTTTGGCGGTGTTTAGAGTGCTGCGGGACGAGGCCTCGTATGTGCTCTTACTGCCCCAAGAGATGATCGGCTCGACCATCGAGCGTCTCAAAAAGTTTGTTCTGCGCGCCAAATTAACCATCGAGGAGGCGAGCGAAGGCGTTCTCGCTGCTTTCGGCCCGCAGACCGACCTCGCGGCGCGGCTACCCGCCATCCCCGAGCACGACGATGCGGTCGCGCACCGGGCCGGCGTCTCGGTCGTCCGGGTTCCAGGCACCCTCCCCCGTTGGCTCTTCATCGGCGCGAGCGAGTCCCTCGCTGTCCCACGCCTGCAAGAGTCGGTGGCGGACCTCTCAGACACGGCCTGGCAGCTACAGGACATCCTCGCCGGGATACCCTCGGTGGGCACGGCGACGACGGGCGCTTTTCTGCCCCAGATGCTGAACCTCGATGCGTTGGGAGGAGTGAGCTTTACCAAGGGCTGCTATCCCGGTCAAGAGGTCATCGCGAGACTCAGGTACCGCGGCCAACTCAAGCGCAGGATGTACCTCGCGCTGGTCGAGGACACGGCGGCCCCCCGCGCCGGCGATCCGGTCTATCCCCACGCCGATCGCGGCACGCAGCCCGCGGGACAAATCGTCGCTGCCGCGCCGCGGGACAGCGGGCGTTTCGCGCTGCTTGCTGTCGTCGACAACGAAGCCGCGCGCGCTGGGAGTATCCATCTGCGGCACCCGGATGGCCCCGTGCTCTCCTTCCAGCGGCTGCCCTACCCGCTCGATGACACTGGTGTCTCTCATCCCGCGTAACGCCGCCTCAGGGTCAATGACGAGTTTTGAGCCGGCCTGGTGGCTACCGGGCCCGCATGCTCAAACCCTATGGGGATCGTTATGCGGTCGCAGAGTCAAGCTGGTCTTGCGGCGCGAACGAGTCCCTCGCCGCCCTGGGCGCCAAAGAGTCCGGGGCGGACGTCTCGGACACCGCGTGGCGGCTTCAGGACATCCTCGCCGGAATACCCGCGGTGGGCGCGGCGACCACCGGAGCCTTTCTTCCCCAGATG
>JBOIDM010000375.1:0-2569 GCA_050740575.1 Gammaproteobacteria bacterium | reverse complement strand
CTATAGTCGTTAAAACCTCGGCCTATCCGGTGGTGGTCGCGCCCCCGGCCGCGGAAGTAGACGGCACCTGGCAAGTTGACGATTTGGGAAGCGGTTTGCGCGCCCTATTTCATGGACCGGGCGGATCCTTGGCCGGCTTCGCCCTCACCGGAACCGCCGTCTCCGAAAAGAATAGCTTGACCAAGGAACTGCCGCCTGTGCTTGGCGAAATCCCCTGAGAGGCCTTTAAGAACGATCAGTTCTTCAGTCGTGTGCGGGGTCAATCCACCATGAACGGTAAAAAAGATCAGCTTCTCTACAGCACCCCCTGAGCGATGAGAAAAGCGCCGTGAACAATGCTATCTTGATCGGCCAGCGAGGTTTTACTTGCCGATGTCACTTCAAGCGCGGATTTTTAACCACTCGTTAGAGGGATAAAGTAAAGATGTCAAACGATAGTGACCCCTGGCGAACTCGCGGCGACTACGAAGAAGACAGGCGGCGCATGAAGTGGGTGGCTATCGACGCAAACAAACGCCCGAAGAAGGTCATTCGTGATCTCACCGGTGTTGAAGACGAGGTAAAGCGAATCAAGCTCATCATCTGTCAGATACACGCCTACCTCTATCGCAATGAACTGCCCGCTATCCAAAGCATGCCCTAATCAGCCGTTCAATCCGAGCACCCAACGGCGTTGCCGTTAGGTACCCGTCGTTTTTCGTGAGCCGGCGCCCGGTTAACGGCGACGAGCTTGTTGACGCGGCAAGTTAACTCGCTAGAATGACGCTTTTGTGCAGCGCGGCAATTATTGATCCGAATGCGACCCGCCATACGTCCAATGCGACCGTTCTTCTCATCGGGGCCTTGCGCCAAACGTCCCGGTTGGAGTCCAGAGATGTTGGCGGGCGCCGCTACCGGCCGTTCACACCGGTCCCGCGTCGGCAAGGCAAAGCTCACCGAGGTCTTGGAACGCACGCGTTCGCTCTTGCGATTGCCGGACGGCTACCGCATCGGTCTCATCCCGGCCTCGGATACGGGGGCCGTGGAAGCGGCGTTGTGGTCGCTGATCGGGGCACGGGGCGTGGATTGCCTCGCCTGGGATGGCTTCGGACGGAGCTGGCAGCGGGAAATAGTCGATGAGTTGCGGATCCAGGATGTTCGCTGCCTGAGCGCCGATTACGGTGCGCTGCCCGATCTCACCGAAGTCGACTTCGACCGCGACGTCGTGTTCGTCTGGAACGGCACGACCTCGGGAGTCAAGCTGCCCGATGGCGATTGGATCGCCGATGCGCGCGCCGGACTCACCGTCTGCGACGCCACTTCGGCCGTATTCTCAGTGGATCTCCCCTGGCCCAAGCTCGATGTAACCACCTTCTCATGGCAGAAGGTGCTCGGCGGCGAGGCCCAGCACGGCATGATCGTGCTGAGCCCGCGGGCGGTCCAAAGGCTGGAGGAATATACACCTCCGTGGCCCATCCCGAAGGTGTTAAGCCTCAAGAGCAAAGGCCGGGTCAATGAGGATATTTTTAGCGGCGGCGCGACCAATACGCCCTCGCTGCTGTGCGTGGAAGACTATCTCGACGCGTTGCGCTGGGCCGAATTGGCCGGGGGCCAGCCAGCAATGATGCACCGTTGCTCCCAAAACTTCGCCGTGCTCGCCTCTTGGGTAGAGCGGACCCCGTGGATCGACTTTCTGGCCACGCTACCCGCCACGCGCTCGACGACTTCTGTATGCCTGAAGATCACAGCCCCGTGGTTCGCAGAGCAGCCGGCGCCGAAGCGCTGGGAGCTGGTACATAATCTTTGCAGCTTGCTGGAAGCCGAGGGTGTCGCCTTCGACATCGCCGCCTACCGGGACGCGCCCCCGGGTCTTCGCGTTTGGTGCGGGGCTACGGTGGAACACGCGGACCTCGTGGCTATGCTCCCCTGGTTGGAATGGGGGTATCGAGTGTTGCACACCACTGCTGTCGAGATCAGGAAATGACGCGTGTGCTCGTCGCCGAAGCGATCGCGCCGGACGGCATCGCCTACCTCGCGTCGCGTCCCGGGATCGAAGTGGATACTCCCAGAGGATCGGACCTTGCCGATCTCGCCGCGCGGCTCCAAAGTTGCGATGCCTTGATTGTGCGTAGCGCGACACGCGTGAACGAGTCGCTCTTGGCCGGCGCGCCGCGGCTCAAGGTGATCGGCCGAGCGGGGATCGGGGTAGACAATATCGATGTCGGTGCGGCCACCGAGCGCGGGATCGTGGTGTTGAACACTCCCGATGCCAACGCCACGACCACGGCCGAGTTGACGGTTGCGCATCTTTTGTCGCTCAGCCGTCATCTTCCGCAAGCGGATCGGTCCGTGCGCGCCACGGAGTGGAAACGAACCCAATTCATGGGCACCGAGGTCGCCGGCAAGATCATCGGGATCATTGGCTTCGGCGCCATCGGGCGTGTGGTAGCCTCACGCTGTCTCGGGCTCAAGATGCGCGTCATCGCTTACGATCCCTTGGTGACGCGCGAGGTGATGCTGCACGAAGGCGTCGAAGCGGTCGCCCTCCAGGAACTGCTCGAACAGTCGGATTATGTGAGCCTCCATTGTC
>JBOIDM010000374.1:0-3086 GCA_050740575.1 Gammaproteobacteria bacterium | reverse complement strand
ATAACCTATATGCGCACCGATTCGGTGAGTCTCGCCGGCGAGGCGCTGGAAGAAATTAGGGATTTCATCAGGGCGCGTTTTGGCGCCGGGCAAGCGCCGGTCCAGGCGCGGCGCTTTAAGACCCAGGCGAAGAACGCTCAGGAAGCTCACGAAGCGATCCGACCCACCGCGATCCAACGGACACCTGAAGAATTGAAAGCTCATTTGAGCGAGGAACAGTACCGCTTATACGATCTCATTTGGAAGCGTACGCTGGCCTGCCAGATGATCGATGCCATCATAGACACGGTCGCCGTGGATCTAAACTGCGGAGAAGGCAACGCGTTCCGGGCGACGGGCTCAACGGTGGTGGAGCCGGGGTTCATGGCCGTGTATTTGGAAGGCAAGGATGATGGCAAGAACGACAGCGACCAGGATGTATTACCGGCGATGAACGCGGGTGATCGGGTGCAGCTCGCGGACATCACGGCGACCCAGCATTTCACCGAGCCGCCCCCGCGCTACACCGAAGCGAGTCTGGTGCGATCGCTCGAGGAGCACGGCATCGGCCGCCCTTCGACCTACGCCGCGATCATCTCGACCTTGCAACAGCGCGAGTATGCGACTTTGGAAAGCAAGCGCTTCAAACCCACTGATGTCGGCAGGATGGTGAGCAGATTCCTGACCGAGCATTTCACCGACTATGTCGATTACGGTTTCACCGCGCGGTTGGAAGACGAACTCGATGCGGTGTCCCGAGGCGAAAAGGAGTGGACGCCGGTGCTCGAGCATTTTTGGATGCCATTCAAGGGCCTGGTCGATAACAAAGCCGAGACGGTCACCCGTCGCGACGCCACCCAGAAGCTACTCGACGAGCAGTGTCCTCAGTGCGCCAAGCCCTTGGCGACGCGCTTGGGGCGGCGCGGCAGCTTTGTCGGTTGCACCGGGTACCCCGACTGTGACTATACCCGGAGTGTGGACGGGCAAGGCCAGGCCACCTCGATCGCCCAAGTCGTTCCTGACCGGAATTGTCCCGAGTGCGATTCGCCGCTATTATTGCGCGAGGGGCGCTACGGTAAATTTATCGGCTGTGCTAGTTATCCGAAATGCCGGTATATCGAGGCGGCGGAAAAGCCGGCGGACACCGGCGTCCCCTGTCCCGAGTGCCATAGCGGGCGTCTCGTGCTGCGCCGCTCCAAGCGTGGGAAGGTTTTCTATTCCTGTTCCACCTACCCGAGCTGCCGCTACGCGATCTGGAATGAGCCCTTGAGCCAGTCCTGCCCAAAGTGTCATTGGGGGATCACGATGACGAAGACCACTAAGCGCGAGGGCGCCTTACGCGTCTGCCCACGAACGGGGTGTGGATTCAAGGAGCCGTGGGTCGAACCGGCAAGCCTGTCCGCGGTATCTTAACTGAGAGTCTAATCGAGTCGCCCGCGACTGCAATTACATGTGCGCCAAGCTGTACTCGCTTGAGCCTAGCAACCGAGGAATTCAGGCAGTATGTCCACCCCTTTCGTAGCCGTGTTGGTCGGATCGGATTCCGACCTTCCGGTGATGGAATCCACCCTAGAGGTTTTACGGCGCTTGGGCGTTGGTGTTGAGGTGAGAATCGCATCCGCGCACCGGACGCCGGCCGAGACGCGCGTCTATGTACAGCAAGCCGAGGAGCGCGGGGCTGCGGTTTTTGTTGCGGCCGCTGGACTGGCCGCGCACCTGGCGGGGGCGGTAGCTGCGCTGACGGTCAAGCCCGTGATCGGCGTACCTATGGCGGGAGGATCTCTGAACGGACTCGATGCCCTACTATCGACGGTGCAAATGCCGGGCGGTGTGCCGGTGGCTTGCGTGGCCATCGGTCCAGCCGGTGCAAAGAATGCGGGCTACCTCGCGGCCCAGGTCTTGGCCCTGCAAAACCCGCAAATCGCAGAACGCTTGCGGGCGGAACGCGCGGCGGCAGTGGAAGCGATCAAGCAAAAAAACCTCGTACTCACGAAACGCCCTGACTAGTGCTTCAAGCGTGGCATCTCGAGCACGCCGCGCGCGTGATTGCAACCGGCGGCATCATCGCTTATCCGACCGAGGCCGTGTTCGGGCTCGGGTGCGATCCATTCAATTACCGCGCTGTTTCCAGGCTCTTAATGCTTAAGAGGCGGAGCGCCAAGAAGGGCCTGATCGTGATTGCGACGACGCTATCTGCGATAGAACGTCTTGTATGGTTTCCGAACGCGGTGCGGCGCGAGGAAATCGACCGCACGTGGCCTGGCCCGGTCACGTGGGTAGTGCCGGCGCGATCCCACGTTCCACAGTGGTTGACCGGCGACGGGCATTACCTTGCGGTGCGGGTAACGGGTCATCCGATCGCAGCGGCGTTATGCGAACGCGTGGGGGTCCTGGTTTCGACCAGCGCCAATCCGGCTGGCTGCGTACCAGCCCGGGAGCCCGCGCGGGTGCGGGCATACTTCAATGCAGCGATTGATTACCTTATACCCGGACGGACCGGTGGGGAGGCGGGTGTGAGCGAGATCCGCGATGCGGTAAGCGGGCGGGTCTTACGGCCTCGGCAATAAGGATCGACGACGAATGGACACGCGGCGCAGGAACTGGGGCTTCTTAGTGACATTTTTTGTTGACATTGGTTCATTTATTTTTGAAAATTGATCGCTTTAGACTTCGGAGGGGTACCCAAGCGGCCAACGGGGGCAGACTGTAAATCTGCTGGCTTATGCCTTCGTAGGTTCGAATCCTACCCCCTCCACCAGGCATCGGCCGGGTAAGCGAAGGCCGGGGCGAGAAGCGGGTGTAGTTCAATGGTAGAACCTCAGCCTTCCAAGCTGATGATATGGGTTCGATTCCCATTACCCGCTCCAGGTTGACGCCCATATAGCTCAGTTGGTAGAGCACTTCCTTGGTAAGGAAGAGGTCACCGGTTCGAATCCGGTTATGGGCTCCAGTTCTGAGGGTAAGAAAGGTCGAGCGATGAGACGAACGAAAGCGGAGAACTGAGTTATGTCCAAGGAGAAATTTCAGCGAACGAAGCCGCATGTCAATGTCGGGACGATAGGGCATGTGGATCATGGGAAGACGACGTTGACGGCGGCGTTGACGAT
>JBOIDM010000373.1:0-4298 GCA_050740575.1 Gammaproteobacteria bacterium | reverse complement strand
GCGTAGGAAACGTCCATTCCTACCTATCAACTGCAGCGCCATCTCTGCGCAGTTAATTGAAAGTGAGATGTTTGGTCATGAAAAGGGGAGCTTTACCGGGGCCACTCGTTCACATCAGGGTTACATTGAACGTGCCGATGGGGGTACGCTTTTCCTCGACGAGGTAACCGAAATGCCGGTCGAGCTGCAAGCCAAGCTTCTGCGAGTATTGGAGACCGGTGCCGTCATGCGGGTCGGTGGCGAAGAATACCTGGAGACAGACGTACGTATGATCGCGGCGACCAATCGTGTTCCTGAAGAGGCCGTGGCTGAGGGTAAGCTTCGCGAGGATCTGCTCTACCGTCTGCAGGTCTTTCCGCTCCATCTGCCGCCCTTACGAGAGCGTATGGAGGATACCGAGTTACTCGCCAACTACTTTCTCGCCGAGATCAACCGTACGGAAAGTACGCACAAGACGATTTCCAGAGATGCCCTAGATGAGATCAAAGGCTATGGCTGGCCCGGCAATGTACGTGAGCTTAAGAACAGCATCCACCGGGCATTTATCATGGCCGACGATGTTATCGATGCTCAATTCATGCCGCAGGAACTGGGATCCCCTCGGATCAACCGCGGAAGCTCGCTGAATATACAGGTGGGTATGAACATCGGCGAAGCGGAGCGGCGCTTGATCCTTGCCACCCTAGAACGCTGTGGTGGCAATAAAGAGAAGACCGCGCAGATGCTCGGCGTTAGTTCCAAGACCTTATACAACCGGCTGCACAAGTACGAGGCGCAGTAGTTGCTAATAGGCGCTCACGTTTAGACGGCGCGTACGTAAAAACCTCATGTCCGAGATCGCATCAGCTCACGACCGCTCGAATGGCGTCCAGCAACTCCTGAGCCTCGTAAGGCTTCTGGAAAAACCCAACCGCGCCGAGCTCCTCGGCGCGCTCGCGCAGGCCAGGCTTCTTGCTCGCGGTCACAACGATGAAAGGGATACCCTGGGTAAGCCCGGAGTTGCGTAGCCATTCGGCCGTTACAAGACCTCCACCGCCGGGCAGGCAAATATCGAGCACGATAAGGTCTGGGCGGTCTCGCAATGCCGTCTGCAGCCCCGTCACCGCATCGTGGGCGCTCAGCACGTTATAGTCGTTCGCCATCAGGCGCACGCTGAGCGCAAGAGCGATCGCTTTATCGTCTTCGATCACGAGGATCTTTCGCTTCATGAGGTACTCCTCTTGGTTACGATGAAAGCGGCACCTTAGCCGGATCCCACGCAGGGAGCGTAAAGGAAAAGGTGCTTCCCTCTCCGAGCTGGCTATCAGCCCAGATCTTCCCGCCGTGCAACTCGATCAGCTCGCGGCAAAGATAGAGTCCGAGGCCGAGGCCACCCGCGCTCCCGGTGTCTTCCGGGCGCACTTGATTGAGCCGCTCGAAGATGGAACTCAGATGCTCTTTGGCAATCCCGCGCCCGGTATCGCTCACCGAGATCCGCGCCAAGCACGACTGCTCGGGGTCTTGACCAGCCGTGACAGTGATACGCCCTCCGTTCTGGGTAAACTTGATGGCATTGCTCAAGAGATTCGCGAGCACCTGCGTGATCCGTTGCCGGTCGATGAGAACCGCTGGAAGATCCGGCGCAATGGCGTGATCGAGCCGGAGCCCTCGCTCCTCCGCAAGCGGCGCAAGGCACGCCACCGCCACCCCCATGAGCTCACCCAAGGCCGTGGGGCGCGGCTCGATGGAAAGCTTGCCAGTCTCGAGACGGGTGGCATCCAGAAGGTCATTGATTAGGCGCCGCATCTGGTCGCAGCTTTGCTTAGCGATGCCTAGGTACTCACGCTGGGTCGCGGTGACCTCGCCGGCCAGCCCGTCGAGCACGATGGCCACAAACTCGCGCGCCGCGGTGAGCGGCGTATTGACCTCATGTGACAGCGTGTGGTAGAAGTTTTGAATCTCGGCGTTTCTTTGTTGGAGCTGGCGGTTGGTTTCACCTAGCAGCCGATGCTGCCTTTCGACGGCCCGTTGCAGGCGGAATTTCTCGACGGCGGTCATGATCGTGCGCTCCAGCGTAGAGGCGCTGAGCGTGCCCTTCGGCAGATAATCCGCTGCGCCCGCTTTCATGACGTTTGCAACTAGCCCCTCGCTACCCTGGCCGGTCAGGACCACGACCGGCGCGGGCAGCGCGCCTGTTTCTTTCGCTAGAGCTGTGAGAAACTCCAACGCATCGATATCGGGGAGCCGGTAATCGAGTAGCACGCAGTCGGGACTCTCGGCTTCGCACAGGCGCAAACCCTCGGCACCGGAGTCGGCCTCCGAGATAGCATAGCCCGGCCTTGCCTGACTGAGCAGGCGCCTGTAGAGCTCTCGATCTTCGGGGCTGTCATCGACCACTACGAGAACCAGAGGCGCGCTCATGCTCCCGCCTTCGGCAACACCACCAGCTCGAACCAATAGTCCTGCAGCCGCTGGATCGCCTGTACGAGATTCTCGAAACCGACGGGCTTGACGATGTAGCTGTTGGCGCCATCCTGATAACAGGCGGCGATGTCGCGCTCGGCGATCGAGGTCGTGAGCACGATCACGGGTATCTGTTTGAGACCCGCATCGCCCTTGACGTCCCGTAAGACTTCGTGGCCATCCGTACCGGGCAGGTTTAGATCAAGCAGGATCACGCCGGGCCGCGGAGACCGGAACGGATCGGCATAAACGCCGCGCCGATATAGGAAGTCCAGGGCTTGCTCGCCGTCGGCACAACGGTACATAGGATTGGCCAGGCCCGCCGTGCGCAGCGCCCGCACCGTGGCCTCGTAGTCCGCCTCGCTGTCTTCGACCAGCAGAATGACATCACTGTGTATCATGAATGTTTCGTCTGTTCCTGTAAGCTGAAATAAAAAGTGCTGCCGGCCCCAGGCTGAGACTCGACCCAGATCCGGCCCCCGTGGCGCTCAATGATCTTTTTCACGATGGCGAGACCGACCCCGCTGCCCCCGCCGTATACGTCCCGTCCGTGCAGGCGCTTGAAGATGCGGAAGATCGCCTCCCAGTGCTTCTCCGGGATCCCGATGCCGTTGTCGCGTACATAGAATATAGATTCTCCAGCCTCGTCACGCCAGCCGATCTCCACCCACTTGCTCTCCTTGTCGTTGTATTTGACGGCATTCCCGATGAGATTGTGAAACACTTGTCCGATCCGCATCCGGTCGCAGCGGACGACCGGCATCCCCGAGGGAAGACGCGCTTCCACCCTCCGTTCCGCAAGCGTGGGCGCGAGGGAATCCAAGACCTCGGCGAGCACCCCATTAAGATCCGTCTCGCCCAAGGCCAGCTCCACCCGGCCGATGTGCGAGGCTTGCAAGAGCGCATCGATGAGCCCTTCCATCCGCTCCGTCAGGCGCATGATTGCCTGCAGCCTCCCCTGCCCTTCGACTTCCAGGCGCTCGCCGTAGTCCTCGAGCAGGAACTGGGCGTAGTTGTGGATCCCGCGAACGGGCTCCTTGAGGTCATGGGAGGCGGCGTAGGCGAACTCGCGGAGATCCTCGTTGCTCCTGCGAAGCACCTCGCTCATGCGCCGCATATCCTCCTCGGTTTGCCGCGCCGCCTGCTCGGTCTCCTTGCGCGCGGTGATGTCCGCGACCGTGCCATACATGATGCGGCGGTGGCTCTGGGGGTCGGAGATGATGACCGCGTGGTCTTGGAACCAGCGCACCTCGCCCGCCCGCGAGAGGAGCCGGTATTCTTCCGCGAGGGGCGTCCCCTCGCGATAGCTGCGTCCGAAGGCATCGAGGATACGCTCACGGTCCTCGGGATGTAGCTGTTGTATCCAGCGCTCGGGATCTTGCAACCATGCCTCCGGCGTGAAGCCCAGCAAGGTCTCGACGTAAGGGCTTATATAGAGCATCTTGATCTCATCGTCGAGATCTGCACTGTAGATGATGGCGGGTGTGGTCTCGACGAGCGCGCGGTACCGAGCTTGGGCGGCTTCGAACGCCGCCGTGCGCTCGCGGACCCGGTCTTCCAGAGCGCTCGCGAGCGGACGCACGCGGAGCTGCACGAGCATCGCCCCCGCCCCCGCGAGCAAAAGCATCAAGAGGAGCGCCATCCCGAAGCTCCGGGCGGCCGGGGCGTAGATCTCCTGGGCGTCCACCTTGAGCACAGCCACAAGCCCGAGCGGGCCCAGCCGCTGGTAGGCCCCGAGTACATGCCGCCCGCGCTCATCGAAGGCTTCGCCGAAGCCCGCACCCTCGCTCCAAGCCCGGGACACGAGCTGATTGGGGGCGTTCGCCGAGGCCAGTGCGAGGGTGAAGGGTATGGGG
>JBOIDM010000372.1:0-4509 GCA_050740575.1 Gammaproteobacteria bacterium | reverse complement strand
CGCATGCGCTCTCGGAGTTCCGGCGCGTCGAAGGCGTCAACGAGGCCCTTATCTTGTCCACTTGCAATCGGACGGAAATATACTGTCACCAGACTCACGCCGATGCCCACAGCCCCCTCGCGTGGCTCAGCCGGTATCAGGGTGTCGAGGCGGCGGAGATCAGAGCTCATCTGTTTTCCTTACCGCAAGAAGACACCGTGCGCCATCTGCTACGGGTCGCGTGCGGGCTCGAATCGATGGTGCTGGGCGAGCCCCAAATCCTCGGGCAGCTTAAGAACGCCTATCGCACGGCGCGACATTATCAAACCCTGGGTAAATTACTGAACAGATTGTTTCAGCATGCCTTTTCGGTCGCCAAGAAGGTGCGGACCGATACCGCAATCGGATCGAGCCCGGTGTCGGTAGCGTTCGCGGCGGTCCGCCTTGCGCAACAGATTTTCGGTGAGTTTGGGGCGCGCACGGCACTACTCATCGGCGCCGGGGATACCATTGAACTAACGGCCCAACATCTTCACGAGCGCGGGATCCGGCACATGCTGATCGCAAACCGTTCGCTCACCCGCGCCGAAGCGTTGGCGGAGCGCTTCGGCGCCTATCCGGTCAGCCTGGTGAATCTCCGCCACCATCTGAGAGAAGCGGACATCGTGCTCTCGGCCACGGCTGGCAGCCAACCGATCGTGACCAAGGCCTTGGTCGAAGAGGCATTGCAGTCGCGCAAACACCGTCTCATGTTTCTGGCGGATTTAGCCGTACCGAGAGACATCGAGCCCGAAGTCGGCACGCTTCCCGACGCGTATCTCTATACCGTCGATGACTTAGCAGTCGTCATTCAGGATAACCTCCAGCTGCGGCAGACCGCGGCCGTGCAGGCGGACGAAATTATTGCCACCCAGGTCAACCGCTTCCTCGACTGGGTGCAGTCCTTGGATGCGGTTGCAAGCGTGCGCGCCTTACGCGGTAAGGCCGAGGGCGTCCGCGAACGAGCAGTGCGGCTCGCCCGTCGGCGCCTGGAAAACGGGGCGGACGCCGCGGCGGTCATGGAGTCTCTGGCCCATCAGTTGACCAGTAAACTGATCCACATCCCAAGCGTGAGAATGCGTGAAGCGAGCGCTGCAGGAAGACTAGAGGTGCTCAAGGCGGCGCAGGAGCTCTTCGATTTAAGTCTGCCGGACCCGTCGGAGTAACTCGACTGCGGCGCGCCGGATGCGCCCAACCAGTCGCAATCTAGGCCGCCCGGCGGCAACTGGAGTAAGATATTTTCATTTGCTCACCCATCCGCTGATGAAGGATTCCTTGCGCATAAAACTCGAACGGCTGCGCGACAGACTGTCGGAGTTAGACCATCTGCTTGCCGATCAACGTGTGATTAACGATCAATCGGCTTTCAGAGCGCTGGGGCGGGAACATGCCGAGCTGAGCCCGGTCGTGTCGTGTTTCGACGAGCATCTGCAAAACCGCAAGGCGATCGAGGCGGCCAAGGAGATGCTTAACGATGCCGATCCCGAGCTGCGGGCTCTGGCCTCGGAAGAACTGAAGGAGGCCACCGCGAAGGACGCGCGGCTCGAACGGGCACTTCATGCCTACTTGCTCCCGAGCGATCCCGCGGACAACAACAACATCTTCCTGGAGGTGCGGGCGGGGACCGGCGGCGGAGAGGCGGCACTGTTCGCCGGGGATCTCTTCAGGATGTATACGCGTTACGCGGAACTTAGGTCATGGAACATGGAGATCCTCAGCGCCAGCCGCGCCGAGGGCGGGGGTTACAAAGAGATTATCGCCCGCATCGCCGGGCGCGGGGCTTACTCAAAACTTAAATTCGAGTCTGGGGTGCACCGGGTGCAAAGGGTGCCCGCGACCGAGGCGCAAGGCCGCATACACACCTCCGCTTGCACGGTCGCGGTGCTGCCGGAAGCCGACGAGGTCACGGATATCGAGATCTCGCCCTCAGACCTTCGTATCGACACGTTCCGGGCATCGGGCGCAGGCGGACAGCATGTCAATAAAACCGACTCCGCGATCCGCATCACCCACCTGCCCACGGGGCTGGTCGTGGAGTGCCAGGACGAACGCTCCCAACATAAGAACCGCGCCCGCGCGCTCAGCCTGTTGCGGTCACGGCTCCTGTCCGCCGAGCGCGAACGGCAGCGCGCGGAACAGGCGGAGAGCCGCCGCATCCTGGTTGGCAGCGGGGATCGGTCCGAACGCATACGAACCTACAATTTTCCACAAGGTCGGCTTACCGATCACCGGATCAACCTCACCCTGTATAAGCTCAACGATGTTCTCGAAGGGCAGATCGACCTTGTCATCGATCCCCTCATCAGCGAGCATCAGGCGGAGTTGATGGCGGCTGCCGGTGCTTAATCAAAAACGATGGCGCTCGCCGACCATCGGGTCGGTCGTCGCGGATGCCGAGACCGAGCTCGCCGAGTCGGGATCGGCGCGGCTCGACGCCGATCTCTTGCTGGCTAGAGTCCTTGGCACCGGCCGCGCCCATCTCTATGCCCATCCCGAACGTCCCGTATCGGCGCGCGCGGCAATAAGGTATCGGCGGGTCATCGGCCAGCGCGCCCGCGGCATTCCGGTCGCCTATTTGACGGGATCGCACGGGTTTTGGTCGTTCGAGGTCACGGTTAACCCAAACACCCTTATCCCGCGGCCGGAAACCGAGCACCTGGTGGAAACCGCCCTCGCCCTGATTCACACCCACGGCCTACGGACGGTGGTCGATCTCGGGACCGGTAGCGGTGCTGTGGCGCTCGCCCTTAAGCGTGAAGTTCCGGCGCTCGAAGTCTTCGCCACCGACATTTCTCCGCAAGCCCTCGCGGTCGCGCGGCATAACGCCGATGCGCTGGGGCTCTCCGGTATTCATCTGCTCCGGGGAGACTGGTGCCGAGCGTTGGCCGGGCGGCGGTTTGATCTGATTATCTCGAACCCCCCTTACGTCGCCTCGGATGATCCGCGCCTGAGCACGAGCGAGATCCGCTTCGAGCCTTTGCTCGCTCTGGACGGGGGCCGTGACGGGCTGGAAGCGATCCGGAGCGTCATCGCGGGGGCGGGTGAGCGCTTGCGACCGGGAGGCTGGCTCGCTATCGAGCACGGCGCGGATCAAAGGAATTCGATCGAGACGCTGTTCGGCGCGCAAGGATTCCGTTCCGTCGCGTGCGTTCGTGATTATGCCGGCCATGAGCGCATCTGCCTTGGTCGCCTCGACGCGGCGGATTGAACGCGCTATTTCTACGCCAGCGCCGCGTTCCTTGGAAACCTAATCTGCCTCGATGCAAGACCTGCAACTGCTGCGTTATAGCCGTCAGATCTTGTTGCCCGAGATCGATGTTGCCGGCCAGGAGCGACTCCTCCGCGCGAGCGCGATGATTCTAGGACTAGGCGGGCTCGGATCGGCGGCCGGTATGTATTTGGCGGCGGCCGGCATTGGCCACCTCGTCTTGGTCGATTTCGATCGCGTCGATGTGGCGAATTTGCAGCGTCAAATCGCCCACGGGATCAAGGATATCGGCCGTCTCAAGGTCGAATCCGCGGCGGAACGCCTACAGGGGCTGAATCCCGATTGCCGAATAACGGCGATCGGCTGTCGATTGGATGGTGGCGATTTGGCCGAAGCGGTGGCTCGGACCCACGCCGTGGTGGATGCCAGCGACAACTTCCCGACGCGTTTCGCGCTGAATCAGGCCTGCTACGAAACGAAGACACCGCTCATTTCAGGCGCCGCCATGGGATTCGCTGGGCAGGTGTGTGTATTGAAACCGGGCCAAGTGGATAGCCCGTGTTACGCCTGCCTCTATAGCGACCACGATGCGGACGCGGACACCTGTACGGAATCGGGCGTGATCGCGCCATTGGTCGGGATCATCGGCAGCGTGCAGGCGCTGGAAACCATCAAGGTGCTCACGGTCACGGGTGTACCGCTGCTCGGGCGGTTGCTCCGGCTCGATGCTTTAACGATGGCCTGGACCAGCGCGCGGATCGCTAAGGATCCGCACTGTCGCGTATGCGGCGGCGCAGATCCGGTTTCCGTCTAGCACTTCCGGGCGTTGCTCGCATCGTGAACCCGTGGTGCGGTAGAGGATCATCGGGCCGCGGCCCACTAATCGTCCAACTCGTGGCCGATCACCCCACCTGCAATGGCGCCGGCGCCGGTGGCAAAGGGGTCACCGTAACTCAATTCACTGCCCAGGAAACCGCCGACCACTCCGCCCAGGATGATCCCGAGCGGCGAGTGACCATCATGATCATGGTGCCGGCGATACCCATAACCTCCAGCATAATAGTGATCATGACGGTGATAATTGTACCGGGGGCGGTACTCCGGATAATAACGCGGAGCGTGATGATAGTGGCGGTGATGGTGGTAGTGATGCCCGTGACCATGGTGACCGCCCCCCGCAAACACCGGCGAGGATAAGAGTAAACTTACCGCCATTGCGCTACCAAGCATAAATTTCTTCATCGGTAACCTCCTAAAATAAACCCTGGTCTGTCATCGATCCA
>JBOIDM010000371.1:0-7398 GCA_050740575.1 Gammaproteobacteria bacterium | reverse complement strand
GAACAGCAGAGACCAAGAACATGGCATTGTTCTGCGATTTTGAGAACATTGCCCTGGGTGTGCGTGATGCCAAGTACGCACAATTCGATGTCACTAAAGTCCTTGAACGCTTACTGCTGAAAGGCGGCATAGTCGTGAAGAAGGCCTATTGCGACTGGGAGCGCTATAAAGACTTCAAGGCCGCCATGCACCAGGCCTCTTTCGAGCTTATAGAAATTCCCCACGTGCGCCAGTCCGGTAAGAACAGCGCCGATATCCGTATGGTCGTCGATGCGCTTGACCTTTGTTATACCAAATCCCATGTGGATACCTTTGTCATCATCAGCGGTGACTCGGACTTCTCACCGCTGGTGAGCAAGCTGCGCGAGAACAATAAGGTCGTAATCGGTGTCGGGGTCAAGAATTCCACCTCTGATCTGCTGATCGCGAATTGTGACGAATTCATCTACTACGATGACCTCATCCGTGAACAAGAAAGCAAGAGGCGCCACCACAAAAGAGCAACTGGTCGGTCCGCATCTGGCCTGACGGAAAAGGCCGCGCCGAAAGAGGAAGATAAAAAACAACAGGCTTTGGACCTCATCATAGAAACAATCAAAGCGTTGTCTACGGAACGTGGGGAGGAGGAGAAAATCTGGGGATCCATGGTCAAGCAGGCGTTGAAGCGGCGCAATCCGGGCTTCAACGAAGCTTACTATGGATTCCGATCCTTCAGTAAGCTGCTGGAAGAGGCACAAGGACGCCACTTGCTCGAACTGGAGCGGGATGAGAAGTCGGGAGGTTACATTATTAAGAGTGTAGCCCAAGAAGATTAACGAGCAGCGCGCGATTAGGGAACAACTTACAATCCCAACACTCCCTGCCTTTTTCGAGGAGGGAGGTTCACGTTCTCCGAGTCCGGCCGCGCCTTAACCTATCCACGAGTATTTCAGTAGTCGTTTCAAGTCCTTCAGCACCCCTTCCGGATCGGCACCGTTTTCGTAGCGCAAGATTATATTGGATTGCGGATCGACGATAAAAAGCCCCGCGCTTCGGTTTTGGACCTCGAATGTCGCGGCGAGGAACGCCCCGCTCCGACCATCGGCAGGCGCCAGGGCAATCGTGTCCCGATAGGCGTTGATGGCGGCGGCGAATTGCGGCGCCCGCGTCCGATCGAGGAAGATCACCAGGCGTTGCAAGCGCAGCAAATCTTTCCCCAAGGCGAGATGGATTTGGAGCATGCGATCCAACCGTTTCCGGCAGGCGATCTCACAGGGAGCCGCCGTCACCCAGACGAGGTTCCATTTCCCGCGCAGCTCCTCCGGGCCGAAGGGCCCCTTGCCGATGCGTGTGAGACGCATCGCCGCGAGCGAACGCACCGGATCGAACAACTCTCCGTGGTGGACTCGGGTGCGGGGCAAAAGTCCCGGGTTGAGGTACAAAAGTCCGCCCGCGAGCACGGGCAGGATCGTGACCACAAAAAGAATAGCCAGCGGCCGATGGCGTCGGGACCGGCTCATGGCGGGTCGCTCATCCCTGCCCGGCGCACGATGGCCACGCAGCCGGCCAGCGTGATCACCGCGAAACTGAACCACACGATCGCGTATCCCCGATGCATGTGGACCTTGGCGTCGAATTTTGGCCAATCTCGGACCAGGCCATAAGGCGCCGCCGGGTCGAGCAAAATGATTAACGGCAGGATTGCGTAGCGGGTGGACTCCGCATAGTAGTCCAGGTCGAGGTAAGCCCAACGTTTTCCCCAATGGGATCCCGGGCGCGCCGCCTTGCCCCACGTGATGGGCGGCGCGCCGGGTGGGGTATCCAGAACGCCGCGGATCTCGATGCGGCCTTGCGGCAAAGCCGGGTCCGGGAGCACATTGCGGTCATTTCCTAGTTCGATCCAGCCCCGATTGACCAACACGACCGCATCGCTGCCCTCGATGCGCAAGGGAGCGATCACATGGTAACCGGCGCGGCCCGCGTGCACTTGGTTGTCTATTAGGAATTGCCCGCGGGGTGCAAATTCGCCCGCGACGACCACCTTGCGATAGCGCGAGGCCTCGACTTTGTTGATGGCGCCGCTTAATCGTAGCGGCGGTAAACGGGCGCGTTCTGCCATCGCGGTTGCGAGGTTCTGCTTCTGCCGGGCGCGGTCGAGTTGCCAAAACCCGGCGCGGGTAAAGAGCAATGCGAGGATCACGGCCCCGAAAAATATTTTACCCAATCGCGTGTTACCCCCTATCTTTGCGCTACCAGCCGATCGATAATTTATACAGTTGAGCATCACCCGTACCGAGCAGCGAACCCACACCCCATCGAGACGCCCAGACATGCTCCGGGGAGACGCGAAGCGCGTGAGACCGGCGGTCGAGTCCTTTGCACACCCGAGATTAACGCCAACGCGAATGCTGTCGATAACGGCCAGCGCAACCATTTAAGCGGATCAAGCATGAGAGGAACAGTCTTAACGCCAGCCATGAGCGATCGACGCTCGATACGCTTACCAGGCGCTTCGACGCGCGGCCGGGAACGCATGCTGCTGCTGGCAACCGTCGTCTGTCTTGGAATAATGCTGCCGGTCCAGGCCGACTATGAGGCCGGGGTGAATGCCTATTACCGCCAAGACTACGAAACGGCGTTGCGAGAGTTCAAGACGGTTGCGGCGACGGGCGACAAAAACGCGCAATACAATGTCGGTCTGATGTATTTGAAGGGACAAGGCGTGCCCGAAAATCCCGAAGAAGCGTCGCGCTGGTTCCGTCGCGCCGCCGTGCAAGGCCAGGTCGACGCCCAAAGCTTCCTCGGCGCTCTCCACGCCGACGGTCAAGGCGTGCATCAAGATTACTCACTCGCCGCTTACTGGTTGACGCGGGCCGCCGATGCCGGCCATCTGGCGGCCCAAAGTTTTCTCGGGCAACTCTACTTCGACGGTCTCGGCGTCGCACAGGATTATGTTCAAGCGTACGTCTGGTTCAGCCTGGCGGAGGCGAGAGGCTACCCGGAGTCGCAGGCCTGGCGCGAGAAAGCCGAGACGCTCATGAGCACCGCGCAACGCGAGAAGGCAGCCCGCCGAGTAGAAGAGCGGCTGCCGCATTGGACGCGGCGGACGCAAGGGCTGAAGGAACCGTAGCTCCCCGGCGGCGGCTAGGCGCGTGTGAAACTGCTGCCACCGGCTCGACGGGGTACCCACAGTTGCATGAAGTCACTGACCGAAAGGCGCTGCAAGCAGTCGTCGTCTTCGAAGAGTGCGACGATTTCCTCGCCCTCAGCCGGTGCCAACATCTCGTGCAGGTTACGCTTGAATTTGTCCTTTAGGAGCGGCAACGCCTCGAGGCGGCGACGCGGGTGGCCGAGCGGAAGCTCCACGGCGCATTCGGCTTGGGCGCCGTCCCGAAAACTGACGGTGACGCGGTTGGCCACGGTGCGGTGCCTCGGATCATTATAATCACGCGTATAACGGGGATCTTCGATCACCTCCATCCTGGCGCGCAGCGCGTCGATGCGCGGGTCGCTAGCAATCTCGTCCTCGAAGTGATGATACTGCAACTCCCCGAATAAGAGACCGATCGCCGCCACGTATTGCAGACAGTGGTCGCGATCGGCGGGATTCGTGAGCCGCCCCGGTTTGTCGATGATGCGCAGAGCGGATTCGTGGGTGGCAAGCACAATCCTGCCGATGTCCGCGAGCCGGTCTTTGACATCGGGATACAGTTTAATCGCCGCCTCGGCCGCGGTCTGCGCGTGGAACTCACAGGGATAAGCCACCTTGAACAGGATGTGCTCGACCACATAGGAGCTCAGCGCCCGGGAAAGATTCAGGGACTTTCCCCGCAATAATGCCGCGTGAAATCCATAGCGGGGGGCGCTCAAGGCATGCGGATAGCCCGGTTCGCCCGAGAGCGTCAGCAAGGCCAGGCGCACACCGCGCGCCGTGGCATCGCCCGCGGCCCAGGATTTGCGCGGGCCGGCATCCGGCGTTTGGCGGTAGGCGCGCAAGTTCCCCCCATCCAATAGCGCCTGAGACACGGCATTCATCACCTCTGCCTTGCCGCCGCCCATCAGCACGGTGGCAAGTGCCGCCGAAGCGATCCGGACCAGGATCACGTGATCGATGCCGATCTCGTTGAAACTGTTGGTCAGCGCCAGCACGCCCTGGATCTCGTAAGCCTTGACGAGTGCCGTCAGTAGTTCGCGCATAAGCAAGGGCTCGCCGCCCTGGGCCAGGCGCCGGCGGCTGATGTAGTCCGCACAGGCCAGCAAGGCGCCGAGGTTGTCGGAGGGATGTCCCCACTCGGCGGCAAGCCAGGTATCATTGTAGTCCAGCCAGCGGACGAGACAACCGATGCAGTAGGCCGCTTGCACGGGATCGAGCTCGAGCTCGGTTCCCGGGACGCGGGCCCCGCCGGCGAGCATTGCTCCGGGAACTACCGGCCCGATGTGGCGGCGGCATTCGGGGTTTTTTAGTGCGGCGGCGGCGCATCCGAGCGCATCCATGAGGCAATAACGGGCCGCAACGAGTGCCTGGGCGCCGGGCGGCTCGGGGCGGGTGCTGTAATCCGCGATGATGCCGAGCAAGGGGTCCGGGTCGGTGCAGCTCGCCATTGAGGTCAAGGCCGCGCGGCGAGCGGCACATACGGCCTAGGTGCGGGACCGATATACTCGGCCAGCGGCCGGATGAGCCGGTTGTCTTTCCGTTGCTCGATAATATGGGCCGCCCACCCGGCGCTACGGGCGATGACAAAGATCGGCGTGAACAGCAACGTAGGAACGCCGCAGGCGCGATAGACCAGGGCACTATAGAAATCGAGGTTCGGGAACAGGCGTTTCTCGCGGTGCATGACGGTTTCGATGCGTTCGGCGATCGTATAGAGGCGGGTATCGCGCGCCTCTTCGGCGAGCCGGCGCGCCCACGCCTTTATGATCGGCGAACGCGGATCGCGCTGCTTGTACACGCGGTGGCCGAAGCCCATGACCAGTTCCTTGCGCGCCAGCCGTTCGAGGATCCCGTGCTCGGCCTCGTCGGTCGAGCCAAAACTTGCGATCAAGGCCATCGCCGCCTCGTTGGCGCCTCCGTGCAGCGGCCCGCGCAAGGCGCCGATGGCGCCCGCGATGGCGGAATAGAAATCGGCCCGGGTCGAGGTAATGACGCGCGCCGCGAAGGTGGAGGCGTTGAATTCGTGTTCGGCATAGAGAATGAGCGACACCTCCAGTGCGCGGCGATAGATTTCCTCACCAGCGCGGCCATGCAAGAGGCTCAGCAAATGCCCGGCGAGATCGGCCGCGGGAGAACCGAGATCGATTCCTTGGCCAGAGCGGTGGAACTGATACCAATAGAGCAGCATCACGGGTAACCGACCCAACACCCGTTCCGCGAGGGCAGGCACATCCGCCGATTCGGGCTCGAGACAGCCTAGGGCCGACACGCCGGTGCGCAGCACATCCATCGGATGGGCCGCGGCCGGCAGCCGTTCAAGCACCGATTGTAGGTCCGGTGGCAGTTCGCGCGCGTCCGCTAGCCGCATGCGGAACTCCGCGAACCGATCTGCGTTTGGCAGTTCGCCGTACAAAAGCAGGTAGGCGACTTCTTCATAACTCGCGTGCGCCGCGAGCTCTTCTACGTCGTAGCCGCGATAATAGAGACGATCGCCCGCGGCGGTGCAAATCGCCGTGCGTCCGGCGACGACGCCATCGAGTCCTCCGGTGGTCGGCACTCCCATCGTATTTCTACGCGGCGATCTCCAGATCCTTGATAACGGTCATCAAAAAGCGTGCGGCCTCGCCGCCGGTCACGGCGCGGTGATCGAAGGTCAGGGACAGCGGAATAATCGTATGGACGGCCGGCTGGCCGTTCGAGGCAACCACGGCCTGGCGGATGCGGCCGGCGCCCAGGATCGCGACCGTCGGCGGCACGATGATGGGGTTGGCATAGCGGCCGCCGAAGGTCCCGAAGTTCGACAGCGTAATCGTGTAACCGCGAAGCTCTTCGGGAGGGATGGTACGCTTGCGCACCGCTTCGCGCATCGCATCGAGTCCGCGGCGCAGATCGTCCGGGGTGCGATTCCCGACATCGCGCAATACCGGCACGAAGAGGCCCTCCTCGGTGTCCACGGCGATGCCGAGCTCGATCTTTTTCAATAAGCGGCGCCCGAGCGCGTGGCTGTCGTACCAAGCGTTCAACGCGGGTTCGGATCGGCAGCCGGCGACCAGCGCGCGGATGAGCCGCAGCGTCACATCGCTGCCCGGCGGCCAGGCATGGATATCCGCATCCTCGCAAATCATCACCGGCACCACCTCCGCGTGCGCCGAGGCCATGGTGCGGGCCATCGCGCGGCGTACCCCGCGCAAGGGCTCTAAAGGCCCCACTTCGGCCAGGATCTTGGCCACGCGCTGCACGTCTCCCGTGGTGATGGTTCCGTCCGGGCCGCTTGGCGTGACGATGGCGAGATCCACATCGAGGCGATGCGCCAGCGCCCGCACCGCCGGGGTGGCCTTGAGCCCGCCGGGGTGGGGCCCGACGGCGCTCGTTTGCTCTCGCAGTACCGCATCACTGCGCGCCACCTGGCCGACGACCGTACCGGCATCGGCCGCGCCCCTGATCTTCTCTGGCTCGCCGGTGGGCGCGAATTCAGCCAGGGGATCACCGGTATGGACGAGATCACCGGCTTTGCCGTAGAGGTGGTGCACTCGGCCGCTGCTAGGGCTAGGAATATCGACGATGGCCTTCGCGGTCTCGACCGACACCAAGGGCTGGTCTTCTTTGATTTCGTCGCCGACCTGGACATGCCAGCTCACGATCTCGGCCTCGGTCAAGCCTTCCCCTAAATCGGGCAATTTGAATATATTCATGCGCTTCTCCTCAAGGCGGCGAGGACTTAGTTTAGTGGATTATAAGCCGGCATTTAAGCAGCGCCCGTTACTTTAGCCACAGGCGCATGCTCAAGCCGCCGTCAAACCGACGGTCCGGCGCCGCCGTGCTCGGCGCATGTGCGTTGCATTGACGGGGCGACTACAATAAGGAGCCAAAGGAAGATACGCGCTTTCCATGGTTTCGGCCAACCCGTGGCCGCAATAGCGCACACCTTTCTTAACGCTTTTTAAAAAATTAAAACCTGATGAATGTTATTGCGGCTCCTCGCCACCTCCGACAACAAACCACGACCATTTCGACCGCGGCGCCCTCGCTGTTGCGGACGCTTTTTCTTCACCACGACGGCATCGTGCTCGGAGCCACGATCCGTGCCTTGGAAAAACATGGCCTCCTGACTCACCTCTTCGGCCTCAGGCGCGTGACGTTCCGCGAGCTTCTGGATCGCTATCCATGCAACCCCGGCTACCTTCATGTCGCGCTTCGGTGTCTCGCGGCTCAAGGCTGGATCACGCGAGCAGGTGTTCCGGGAAGCGAGTCGATGGTCTTCGAGG
>JBOIDM010000370.1:0-2496 GCA_050740575.1 Gammaproteobacteria bacterium | reverse complement strand
AGGTCGCCGCCGCCCCTTCCAGACCGGCCTTCGATGCGGCGTAAGCGATCTGGCCCTTGTTGCCCTGCGAGGAGATCGATCCGATGAAGATGATGACCCCCTGCATGCCTTCCTGGGGTTGCCAGCGTTTCAAGCCCATGCGGTGACGCGCCTCGGCGGCGCGCGCCACCATCTCGAGCGACCAGTAGATCGGGGCGATGAGATCGACCTCCGTCACCAGCCGGAACTTCTCCAGGGGATAAATCTCGGCCTTGCCCGTCTCTTTGTTCATCTTGACCGCTAGGGCGTCGCGGGTGATGCCGGCGGCCGGGACGCAGATATTCACTGCGCCATGTTGTTCACCCACGGCGTCGTAGACCCGGCGGCGGAAATCTTCGTCGCTTACATTCCCGCAGAAAGCGTGCGCTACCCCTTTGCCGACGTCTTTATCGATCTCCTCCGCGGTCCGAAATGCCTCTTCGGTGAGGTCGACCAATGCGACCGCCTTGACGCCTCGAAGCGCGAGCTCCAATGCGACGGCCTTACCGATGCCGCTGGCTCCGCCCGTCACGAGTGCTACTTTATCTTTAATTTCCATTTCATCCTCCAACCCTATGCGTCGATTTGGAAAGATGGCGGCCGGCCTAAACAGCCCACCAGCCGCCGTTTTGCTGCGCACAATAATTGTAACGCGAGGATTGTGCGACGCACAATGATTATTCAACCGCGCCGTACGGCGCGCAAACCGCCGGGAAAGTAGACGGTTGCCGCTTGCGATTAGCCGCTGTCGCGCGCCGGACGCGCTGGGCGTACGCGTACCGGCAGAGGCTGCAGGCGCCGGAATGCCGCGCCGCAGCATTCAAGGAATCGCGCCACGATGGGAGCGCCGAATAGCGCGATTGTATCGAGGAAGCAATACCCGGCGGCGATGCCGCTCGGCGGATTGGCTTGAGGCAGATTACCCCAGGAGGGCCAATGCAGTGCCCAGGCCCAGGTGCCCGAATAGGTGCCCACGATCTCCAAGTAGCTCGTGATATAGAAGGCCGCGATGTAAAGAAGCGGTGAGCGCCCAACAAAGTAAAAGCCGCAAAACACCAGGAATAACACCGCCCCGCCCGTATCGGCGCGTTCGGCATAGGTCACGCCCCATAAGGCCCAGCACGACCCGATCACGAGCGTCAGCCGCGCGATGAACGCCCCGTAGCGCTCGAAGAGTGCGGATCGCGCAAGGGCGACGGCCGTCAAATAGACCATGCCGTGGCCGGGCGGGACGTAGGCGGGAACATTGTCAAAGCGATAGGTATAGATGTTGTAGAGGGGTGCGAAGGTATACTCGCACAAGGTCGCCACCGCGACGGCCACCGCGACCTGCATGCGGATGGCGGGAGTCTCGAATTGCAAGAGCCCGAATAAGAAGCACCACGCGATGGCGCCGAGGAAGTACTGCTCGATGCGGGTACAGTTCCCATCGATATAAAGGCCGATGGAGACACAAAAAACGACGATGGCGGCTATCGCGAGATCGCGTTTGCTGCGCGACAGCACCGCCACGGCGCCTGCGTCGCCGTTTCTTGTCAGGTGCCGAGACAAGCGGGCGGTTTACGCAAGCTCTGTGGCGAGAAAGCCTAGTGTGCGTTCCCAGGCCAGCGCAGCGTGGCGCGCGTCATAATTCGGCCGGGTTTCGTTGGCAAAAGCATGCCGTGCCGGATAGCGATGGAACTCGTAACGCACCTGTCCTTCTCGAAGCCGCTGTTCAAGGGCGTCCACACCGGCTGGCGGGAAGAATTCGTCCTGCTCCGCGAAATGGCCCAAGAGCGGGATGCCTATCGTGCGCGCATCGGCCGCGTCAAGCGGAGGGAAACCGTACCAACAGACGGCTGCGGTCAGATCCTGCACCAACACGGCCGATAAGATCGTCAGCGCCCCGCCCATGCAAAATCCGTTGACGGCGACTTTGGCACTGCTGGCTTTCAGATGATTCACCGCGCCCTGGATGTCCTGGGTCGCGGCCGCGCCGAAATCCAACTGCCCCATCAAATGCTCGGCCTCGGCCACCTCGAGTGTCACCCGGCCGCGATAGAGATCGGGAATCAAGGCGCGATAACCTGACCGGGCCAGCCGCTCGGCCACGCCCTTGATCTGCTGGTTAACGCCCCACCATTCTTGGATCACCACGACGCCCGGCGCGCGTTCGCCCGCCGCCGGGCCCGCATAGTAACCGCTCGAGGTCTTTCCGTCCGGCCGAGTAAAGGCCACGGTGTTGCCCATGGTCGCTATCTCAAATAGTTATGTCGCCTTTCAGATTACAGAAAGAACCTAGCCTTCGGCAACCGCCTTTCAACCTCGATCATAATCCATTATTATTTATCCGATAATCCTACGGGGCGGGCTGCCCCTTTTTTAATGCCTTTTAATGCCATAGGGGAGTGCTCACATGCAAGTCGCTAGCGCGGTACAAGAAATAGCCCTCGAAATGCGCCAGGAAGGACAAAGCTTCCTACAGGCTTTGCTAAGCAA
>JBOIDM010000369.1:0-3542 GCA_050740575.1 Gammaproteobacteria bacterium | reverse complement strand
GTTTTACGCTGATCGAAGTCGCGATCGCCATCGTCGTGATCGCGCTGTTACTGGGCAGTTTACTCGGGCCGTTATCCGTGCGAATTGAACAGGCAGACCGGCAAAAAACACAAGAATTGCTCGATGAAATCAAAGAAGCGCTTTACGGTTTCGCAGCAGTGAACGGACGACTTCCGTGCCCCGACTCGGACGGTAATGACGGTAGAGAGGATCGCACAACCGCGTGCACGGTGGTAGTGGGGAATCTACCTTGGGCAGACCTCGCTGTTCCCGAACTAGACGCCTGGGGTCGCCGCTTCTTCTACAGGGTCACACCATCTTTCGGGGACGACGTAACGCAAAATACCGTGGCCCTGCCGGCTTCTTGCATTACGTTACCCGCGCAGGCCTCGTTCGCTCTGTGTTCGGATGGGGACATCGATATTCTGGACGGTGCGGGCGGCAACAATGTGGCAACCGATATTCCGGCTGTCATTGTCTCTTACGGAGCCAACGGAGGCCTGACCCCGACATCTGCGGATGAAAGGGAAAACTGGCCCACCGGGCCTAATCCTACAATTTTCGTTTCAAAAGGCTACAGCCAAAATCCGGCCAGCGAATTTGACGACCTTGTCGCATGGATATCGCCGCATATTCTGAAGAACCGCATGATCGCAGCGGGCCGTTTACCGTAGATTGTTATTTCTCTGCTTGGCCCACATCCACAACCCCGAGATCACCAGCGCCAGAAACAGCAACGCCGCGCCGTCGACTACATAGACGCCCCATTGGCCCACGATACGACCGCTATGCAGGTCGAGGATCACGCGTTCCAACGGTAAACCGCTGCCGCGGTAGGCTTGTACGAGCTGTTGATGAAGTTCGGCAGATAGCGTGACCGGCGTTGCCCAACCCACGTCTGCTGTCGTGGAATGCCGCCAGTCGAGCTTTTCCAGGTCCGCCAGGTAGTCGCCGTGCGCGGCCCGAATAACCAGTTGTCCCGAGGGAGTCAGGCCGATCCGTTTCATCCCCGCGGGGACGCCTTCAGCACTTTCGATGCGCTCGATCAGTTCCCCCGTTGGGCTGACGACCAAAAGCTTGCCGGGAATGGCGATGAGCGAGGTATCGTCGAGCTTCAGTCCCCCTATCAAATGTTCCGCGCGTTCGGGCAATTCTTTCGTATCGAGGTAGAGGCGATCGCCCAAGCGAGTGACAAAATGCTCGCCGGCGGAAAAGGCGACCGGTGGTTCCGGTGCTGAGATGCGATACAGATCCAGCAGCCATGGCGTCGCGACAAACCGAGTGCCTAGCCCCAGCGCGCCGGTGTGGTTCAGCAGGAGGCCGGTCGTGATGAGGAAGATAAAAAAGAAGGCCCCGGTCATCCCCGCGCGCCGATGCCATTGCTGCAAGGGCGCTCGTGGCGACTTATGGTTTGCCATCGGCGAAATCGCTATGGGCGTGTAAGAATAACGCGAGGCGGGCGAGCCTGGTCAAGGCGCGTACTGATAGCGTGGCGCCCGAGATCCCGTCGATGCCGCGGTCCAGTTGGTCTCCTGTTCCCAGCGTCGCGCCGGTGAATTGGTCGGTGAAGAACGGATAACGCACTTCCCAGCCCCGGCTTTCCCGGAACACTAAAACCTTGATACGCTCGATCGTGCCGCGCTCGATCACGATGCCGGTCGTGATCGGCCGCTCCTTACCGATCTCTTCGAGGATCCAGGCGGTTTTCCCGTCCTTGCCCCAATACCGAAGGCGCAACACATCGAGGTCGTGCTCCAGGATCGCACGGATGCCGGCCTTGAGGTTTTCATCTAACCAGAGCTTGGAGGGCTCGGGTGGAGCCCCGCCAAAGGCCTCGCGCAGGAAGTCCTGCGGCGATTGATAGGTGCCCTGTGCGGCACAGCGCGCCGAGATTGCGATCGTGGCCAGACATAGGAGGGCTAACGTACGGTGGGAAGGGCATGTCCTGTTACAACTGATGGACAAGGGAGGCATCCGAAACATCGGGTTAAAATTGGTAACCCAAGCCTAAATTAAAGCCGTCGTTGTCGTTCGCATCGTTGTCACCGAATTGCTCTTGCACATCGAACTTGAAAACCACGTCGGGATGCGGCCAGTAGTTGAATCCGACATCGACCTGCTCGCGTTCCGTGCCGAGATCCGCGCCCGCGTTATTATCGTATTGGTTATAGCGCGCGAATAGACCAAGTTCACCTGGGATCAGCCATGTCAGATCAAATCGATACGAGGGCTCGATGTACCAACCCCATTGCTCGTCGCGCCCGGGAGAAGGTCCGCTTTCCGGTCCCAGGCCCGTGGTGCCCTCGTCGAGGTCCCAGCGCGCCGCAAGCGCGCGCAGGCCCCAACCGCCCTTGCGAAAATCTACATGTCCCTCGAAAAGCGTGGCATCGATGCCGAGCGCGCCCTGCGTGAGATCGGATTGATATTGTCCCGAAAACCCAAGCTCAAGGCCAGGATAACCCGTATAACGAATTCGGCCGGTCATCGCCCCGTCATCCGCGCTGGCCTCGGAGACCTTGTTGCGGCCCGGACGGATGAGAAACGCGTCAGATCCGGTCGTGTCTGTTTCGAGCCCGGAATGCAGGACGAGATCGTAATTCCATCCGGGCGCGAGCTCGCCTATCGCCCCTAGACCCGCCTCCCACCAGGTCGTCGGAATGATATTGGTCTCGACCGGATTGCGCTCTACGCCAAAAAACGTTGGAGGCTCATGGGTGGGATTGATGATGCCGACCGGGATCAGGTCCAACCCCGCACGCACCCGATGGGAGTCGAAGACATCGAATTCAAGCCACGCCTGCTCCAGCTCGACCTCGCCGTCCTCCCCATCGGCGCTGAGTGCGTGTTCCAGTTCCAATTCGGAGAAAAATCGAAAGCGATTCGTGAAGTCGTGGCCAAAATAGAGCACGAAGCGGTGAAAATCGACCTCGTCTTTTTCCGTCCCAGTGAAATCATTGTCGAGGTTGTTGTAATGCAACTCACCGTAACCTCCGACTTTGGTTCTATCTGCCCATGACGCACGGGCTGGCCTGGATTCGATCGCGTCCGCCGCGGCCTCAACTTTCCGCTCCGTCGTATTGACTTTTTTTTGCGTAACCCGCACGTTTTCCTGAGTCGCATCAAGTTTCAGTTTCAGCTCCTCAATGGTCTTCTGTTGTTGCTGGATGATGCTCCACATCTCCTCCGGGCTTGGGGCGGCGTTAACGCTACCGGACGCGAGGGCCAATACGGTTCCTAAAACCTGCACCGATCGAGTGAAGCTAGACAAAAGGAAGGTTTCATTTCGATCCTCAGTAAACATAATCATAATGATAATACGACGCATTCAACAACTTAAAAAAATAATAAACCTTACCCTACCGGACCAAATACCGATTGCAATCCCGCCCTCGCCCCATCCGGTCCGCCTCGCACCTTGTACGCTCGCGTGATTGACAGAGCCATCAGATCACCTCACCGTTTCCAGAGAGGAGCCTAGCCGCCGGTCCTTGAGGTATTCTTCTGCATATTCCACGCAGCAGCCGCAACTGGTACCAACATGC
>JBOIDM010000368.1:0-9830 GCA_050740575.1 Gammaproteobacteria bacterium | reverse complement strand
ACATAATGTTCACTCGTTCTTCCACGCTCAACTGCCGGTAATGCTCTCCCATGCAACACCTCCTTCTCTCAAATACAGCATTGTGTTGCACTTGATTTTAGACTCCAAGAATAGCTTACCTGCTGCAGCGTATAAACAGATATATCGTGGTCTGTCCCTAATTCCTCCTAATTCCGTTCCGCGACGCGATCTCTTAGATACACCGGCAGCGCCTGCTCCGCTGCCACGATGTCCCCCTGACGAAAAGCCTGCGCACCGAGCAGGGCGACGTCACGGGCGGAAGGATACTGATGCGGGTCCGCATCGCCAAGCCGTTCTCCTAGCCGCTGCCGCAACAGCTCGCCGTGCTCCAACCACCCGCTGCCTACCCCAAACCACCTCCCCGTTTCAGGGAGGGGGACGGCCGCCGGGCGCGCCACGCATTCGGGCTGTGTGGCGCACATGATTCCCGAGGCGTCGAGCGCGTAGATCCCCCAATAGACTTCGCCCATGCGCGCATCGATAACGCTCAGCACTTGCCGCGATCCGGTTCGTCGATGTGCGCCTTGCGCGAGGGCCGCTAGAGTGGAGATCGGCGCGACGCCGAGGTCGGCGCCCAGGGCCAGCCCTTGAATCACACCGGCGGCGATGCGAACCCCGGTGAAGGAACCGGGGCCGCGGCCGAAAGCGAGCCCCGCGAGCGAGCTCAGCGTCAACCCGGCTTCGCACAAGAGCTCGTCGATCATGCACAGGATCAGCTCGCTGTGGCGCCGGGGCGCGATCTCAAATCGCTCCCGCACCTCATCACCCAGGAGTAGCGCCGCGGAACAGGCTTCGGTCGAGGTGTCGATGGCGAGGATCTTGAGGCTCATGGTGCCGCTGCCGGAGTCGTCGATGGCTACAGTATGCCAAACTAAGACCGGCTTCGAAAACGCGCTCCCGCGGCACCCGTTCATAACAGAATCCTGGATCGTGTCCCGCGCGCGCCGCGCCTAGATCCAGTATCCTTGCCTCCCGCTTACTTGTGGGGATACTTCTAGCTCGGGTACCTTTCGCTCCTTATGAAGATTCAGCAATTTATAGAAGACCTGTTCGGTCCGGACCTTCCGGTTGGCGTCCGGGCTTACGACGGCACCGTGATGGGGCCGGCCCAAGCGCCGGCCATCCTCGTCATTCGTTCCAAGGACGCCCTGCGCCGGATCGCAACCTCGCCCGGCGAGCTCGGGTTTGCGCGCGCCTATGTCGCGGGGGACGTTGAGATCGAAGGCGACATCCACGCCTTTGTCGAGTTGCACAAGCGACTGCCGAATATCAAGCTTTCTCCGCGGCAGTGGTGGATGGCGCTGAAATTGATCGGGCTGCATAACCTCCGACCCGTCACACCCCCCGTAGAGGAGGCGAAGCCACGACGGGACCGCCATTCGCGCGCCAGCGACGCGGCCGCGATCGCCCATCATTACGACGTGTCAAACGACTTCTACCGTATCATCCTCGGTCCTTCGATGACCTATTCCTGTGCCGTGTTCAAAACCGATGCAGACGCCCTCGAACAGGCGCAGGATAATAAGCACGATCTCATCTGCCGCAAGCTGGGGCTCGGTCCCGGCGACCGGCTCTTGGACATCGGCTGCGGATGGGGCGCCCTCGCCTTACACGCCGCGAAACATTATCGGGCCAGAGTGGTCGCCATCACGGTCTCGGATCGACAGGTGCACTATGCCCGCGAGCGGGTGCGGCGCGAGGGCGTGGCTGATCGCGTGGAGATCCGGTTCCAGGACTACCGGGATGTTGACGATGGACCCTACGATGCCATCAGCTCGGTCGGAATGTTCGAGCATGTTGGGGTTGCCCGCATGAGCGAGTACTTCGGGAAGGTTCACGCCTTGCTCCGCCGGGGAGGGCGCTTCCTCAACCATGCGATCAACCGCAGGCCGTTTCAGAACGAAGCCTTGCCGCGCTCCGGCTTTGCACACCGGTACGTCTTCCCCGACGGCGAGCTGATCGAGGTCGGACGGGTCCTCTCCTCGATGCAACAGGCAGGCTTCGAGGCCCGGCATCTCGAAAATTTACGCGAGCATTATGCGCTCACATTGAAGCATTGGTGCCGCAACCTCGAAGCGCGGTGGGATGCAGCCGTCGCCGCTTCGTCGATCGGCCGCGCCCGAGTTTGGAGGCTCTACTTGGCGGGATCGGCCTCGCGTTTCGCGGACGACTGGATCCGCGTAAACCAGATCCTGGCGGTCAAGACCGAGGTCGGTCACGGGGTCAGCGGGATGCCGCTGCGTCCGGACTGGGAATCGCGCTTAGGTCGCCAGGATGAGAATTCCGGCGATGGCGAGTGTCGTTCCCAATAGCATCCGCAACGACATCGGCTCCCCGAGCAGGAGCACGGCGATGAGGACGGTGACGATAGGATACGTGGCGGTGATGACGACCACTCGCGCGACTTCGCCCGTAGTTAAGGCGAGGTAGAAGCACAGGAACCCGAGGCCCGCGAACACACCGCTTGCGATCGCATAGACGTTATCGATGGAATCCCAGCGCGGAGCGAAAGACCGCCAAAAGAGCACGAGTAGCAGCGGAAACACGGCGACAATGCCGGCGTAAGCCAGGAGCATCAAGCTCGGAGGCGCGAGGGTCCTTGCGGCGAGCTTCCCGAGCGCTCCCCAGACACCCCAGAACCCCAGGGCGGCGGCGCTGTACAAAAGCCATGGTCTCATCGATTTCGTACACCTTGGGCGGGTGTGCACCCCTTCACTTTGCGATCGTCACGGCCGGATACCGCGAAACCTACGAAACGTATACAACTCCGCTAAACAAAAACTCGCCAACGCGATATGAATGGCGCTTGCGACGGTCACCGCAAAAGAGACCAGGCCAACGCCCAGTAGCCGGTTGGAGGAAAGCTCACCCATCAACGACCACGGAAGCGTGAGTGCTATGGTAAAGAGAGTAAGTCCGATGATAGCGCAAAGTAATTGAGTCCCGAAGAGAGGCCAACCGATACCTCTCGCCAAAGCCCAGGAGCCTTTCAGCGTCAACGCCTCGCCGGCGGCGCGCGCGGGAAAGACCAGGAATAGGCGGCAAAACGCGGCGATGAAGAACGGCCCGATGATCACACAGCGTAGAGTAAAGGTCGCCGGGGTAAACGCGAGCAGCGCTGGCTCGATCGACACCCCGGAGAATCCAGACAAGGCGGCTAAGATCACCACCGCCACGGGCCCCAGGAACATCGTGAAAGCGAATGCGAGCAGCAGTGAATAGCCGACAAAGGCCATTAATTCCGGGCGGGTCGGTGGTCCCATTTTGGAGAGCGGCGCCAACGCCGAGCGCGGTCGGTGGGAAAGAACGGCGACCAGCCAGTAGGTTGCAAAATAAACTTGGAAAGCGAATACCGGTAACGTTGCGGCGCTCGATACGGAAACGGGATCGTTCATGATGATGACAATTGCCGAACTCATGGCAGCCACGGCGATTGCTGAAGGTACGACACGGAGCCAAAAAGTCCGCTGGTGGTCTAACAAAAAGGCCCCACCGGAGATGATCAGGCTGAACGTCCGCGAAACTGGATTCGATGCGTCCACGTTACGCAATGGTTTAATGACCGTGTGCTTCTCTAACGCAAAAACCGTACTTTACGGCCCATAGTCACATCCACGGCCTGGGGCGGACTTGAAAATTCTACCTACCGAGCGGTACGAATGCTACACGCGACCCTTGCTTGATCAAAGCGGGACGACGGGCGTTGGATGAACATGCAAGACAAAACGCTGGGGGATAAATCTCGATCCGCACCTGACGATCAACCGCGGGCGACTGGAGAGGGGCAACCACAGGCAAGCTATTCCGAGCAGGCTCAGCGGCGTTTTGTTAATGTTGCCGTCGTTACGTGCGTCGGCCTGTTGTTATGGCTTTCGCTCGTGTCTTACCAAAACATGGAGAAATTCATCGACGCAACGGATCAGCGCTACCACGCCTATCGAGTGTCGCGCATTTCTCAGGAGATCTTGTACGCGCTTCGTGAATTGGAGTCGGTGCAACGCGAATTTCTCCTGATCGGGGAACAAGGCGACCTATCACGCTATTACCAGGTGCGACGCGACCTTCGCGAGGCGATCGACCGGCTCCAGTCGGACGCACCCGAGAGTCAAAGAATGCTCGTTGATAGGCTCCGTTCACTGATTGGCGAGCGGATGCGGGTGATCTCCACCCGTATAAGCGATAGGCGATTGACGCCACGAGATATGGCCAAGCGCTCACCGGACCCGCAAGAAGAACGGGCAACCCAAGACCGCATTCAGTCAATCGCGGCAGAAATCCGAAACACCGCGCTTCGTACGCTCAGCGACGAGCACTTGCTCGCGCTAAAGAACCGACAACGCTTCCTCTATACCTTCGCGTTTGCTGATTTTCTGGCGTTAGGCGTGATAACGACCCTCATCATTTGGTACCAGCGCAGCTTACGCCTGAAAGACCTGTACGCGCGGCATGAAAGCGAGAAGCGCTTCCAGCAGGTGGCCACGATGACCGGGGAGTGGTTCTGGGAGCAAGATGCTCAGGGCCGTTTTCTCTATAGCAACGAAGCCGTAAAGGGAGTCCTCGGTTACGATCCTGAGGAAATCATCGGAAAATCGTATTTTGATTTCTTCACGCGCAGGGCGCGTGAGCGAGCGCTTAGCATCGTATACACGCAAGGGAACAAGCGGCGTTTCGCCCGCTTGACAAATCACTACCAGCATAAGGATGGCCGCGAGATCATTACCGAGTCCACCGGCATCCCGGTCTTTGACGACCAAGGGCAGATCGTCAAGTGGCGCGGGATCGATCTCGATATCACGGCCCGTAGGCTTGACGAAGCGACGATTCGAGAGCTAGACGAAATGCTGAGGCTCACCTTTGAACACGCCTCCATTGGCATCGCGACCACCGACCTCGAGGGGCGGCTATTAAGTTTCAATCCCCTCTTCTGCGAGTTACTCGGGTCCCATGCCGCGGAACTTCAAGGCAGCACCCTGTGGGATCTCATCTATGCGGACGATCTGTCAGCCTTACAAGCACAATTTCGCGCCGTAACGGAGGCACAAAAACCACGCGCCGAGATCCAGAGCAGATTTCAGACGCAGGATGGGCCGGTGAGAACGCTGCGGGTGCGATTCGAGTTAGCGAGAGATCCCGGCCAGCGACCGATATATCTGGTATTGTCCTTCAGTTCCGCCACGGAGACCCTCCAGGTGGTCGAAGAGCGTACTACCCAATCCGGTTTTCCAACATAGCGCGCCGCGGGTTTGGAACCTACTCCCAGGTTGGTCCCCCTAATAGGGTTAGGAGGAAGCTTACAGACTAAGGCCGGTTGATCTCGAACGACGATGCATCGGCTTAACTACAAGCATCTACATCACTTCTGGGTGGTCGCCAAAGAGGGAGGGGTCGGCCGCGCTTCGGAGAGCTTGTGTTTAACGCCTCAAACCATTAGCGCCCAGGTCACCGCCCTGGAAGCGGCCGTCGGAGAAGCGCTCTTTACTCGCGCAAATCACAAGCTGCTGCTCACCGATCGCGGGCGTATCGTATTCGAGTATGCCGATAAAATTTTTAAACTAGGGGCTGAACTGGTTGCGGCCTTGGACGAGTATCAACCCAATGGCCCGATACACCTGAGGGTCGGGGTCACGGACGCCGTACCCAAACCGATTGCATACTGGATGCTAGAACCTATCCGCAGGATAGGCGCACCCATCCGGATCGTTTGCCATGAGGGTGACCTGAATCGGTTGTTAACAGAGTTGACAGATCGTCGACTGGACCTCGTTCTGGCCGACCACCCGGTCCGATCGGACAAGAATGTCTGCCTGTACGACCATTTGATTGGAGAGGGGGGGATCACTTTTTATTGCGGCAGGGCGGAGGCTGCAACCTACCGCGGTGGATTCCCCAGAAGCTTGCACGGCGCACCGATGCTCCTCCCCACCCGCCACAGCGCTCTCCGGCTCGCCTTGGAGCAATGGTTCGAACGGCATGACATCGTCCCGACGATTTCGGGCGAATTCGAGGACACTGCATTGATGGAAGTATTCGGAGAAGCGGGGGCCGGAATTTTCGTGGTTCCAACGCTGGTCGGAACGCACGTTCAACGCCAGTATGACGTCGAGATCATCGGACAAACCCAGGAGGTGACCCAGAAATTTTACGTGATTTCTGCCTCGAGCACGACGAAACATCCAGCGGTTGCCGCGATCAACGAAGCCGTGGGTAAAGCGATACGGAATACCAAGCAAGATCAATCAATGCCAAAAAAACCAACGGATCAAAAACGAACCTGAATGCTGATCGATCCGGAGATCCGCGGCCGGGACCGCAAGTCTCCTGATCCGCCGGCGAAACACTCGATGTGACATTGGGCCCGGCACATCGACATTGCCCAAAGCCTGCGGACTTAGAAAATATCGAAGCTGATCGTAGAAAAAATCTACTGTCATGAAGTGCGCACCGTGTCTATAGTATTTATGAGTCAGGCGTAAGCTTGACGGTGTGTAGCTATAATCTTGAATCAGGAGGTCGACTATGGAAGCGCTGAATTTGATTTGGTCAACCCCTGTGGGTGCCGTTATAACGTTCGTTATACTCGGTTTCGTTGTTTTTGGGCTAGTTCGGTGGGCGAACCAGGAGCCGGATCAAAAACGCGAGCACACCAGCGGTGAGAAACCGATGGAGGCCGGTCGCTGAATTAGTCGCTATACGGCGTGCGAGTAACGCCTTGGCGTCACATTCAGTGCCTGGAGTTAAACTCGCACGCCGGATAAGTGCCGTAAGCTATACCGCCTCGCCCCGCGCTTGCCTGTCCGCATGGTAGGACGAGCGCACCATCGGCCCGCTCGCGACCCGGCTAAATCCGAGCCCCCTAGCATAATCGCCGAGCGCGCGAAACTCCTCCGGCGCAACGAACCGCTCGACGGGCAAATGATATCGGCTCGGTTGTAGGTATTGACCGAGCGTCAGCATGTCGCACGCATGCGCGCGCAAGTCGCGAAGAGTTTCTTTAACTTCATCCAATGTTTCTCCCAAGCCCAGCATGAGACCGGATTTGGTCGGCACCGAGGCGTCGATTTGCTTGAAGCGCCAAAGGAGATGTAGAGAACCTGCATAGTCGGCGCCGGGGCGGACGCGGCGGTACAGGCGTGGAACGGTCTCGAGATTATGGTTGAAAACATCGGGGGGCGCCGCACGGAGCCGCTCCAATGCCAACTCCACGCGCCTTCGGAAATCCGGCACCAGGATCTCAATGGTGATTCCGGGGAGGCGTTGGCGCAGCGCCGCGACGCACGCGGCGAAATGACCGGCCCCGCGATCCTCCAGATCGTCGCGATCGACCGAGGTGATGACGACATAGGATAGCCCCATAGCCGCGACCGCCTCCGCCAGCCGCTGCGGTTCGAGGGCATCGACCGCGCCCGGCCGCCCGTGGGCGACATCGCAAAACGGACAGCGCCGGGTGCAGATGTCCCCGAGGATCATGAAGGTGGCGGTTCCGTGCGCGAAACACTCGCCGAGGTTCGGGCAGGCGGCTTCTTCGCATACCGTGTGGAGACGCTGTTCCCTGAGCAGTCCCTTCAACCGCAAAACCGACGGCTCCACCGGTAACCGAGCGCGGATCCAGGGGGGCTTGCGCGCCAAAGGCGGATTGGCCGCCGGCGCGATCTTACGCCGGCCGGTAAGTGATGGTGTGGTCTCGTTCGGTGACATCGACTAACGGTCCTCGCGTCCCGGTGAACGCGCCAACATCATAACCGAGATTATCGAGGAGGCGGGCAAGCAGGCGTTCCGTGACCGCGCCCATGCTTTCCGCGACGCCATGGTCGTAAAGCTGGGTCACCCGCAGCCCCGCGTAACCGCAAGGGTTGATTCTCCGAAACGGGCCGAGGTCCATGTTCACATTGAGCGCGAGCCCATGAAAGCTGCAACCCCGCCGCACGCGCAGACCCACCGCCGCTACCTTGGCGCCGTCGAGGTAGACCCCAGGCGCACCGGTGCGCCTCCGCGCGAGGATCCGCCAAGTCCAGCACAGGTCGATCACCGCTTGCTCCAGCGCGTTGACGAAGCGCTTGACTCCCCAACCCATGCGCCGCAGATCCGCGAGCACATAAACGACCCGTTGTCCCGGTCCATGGTAGGTCACCTGGCCACCGCGGTCACAACGGATCACCGGAATCGCGCCCGGATCCAGAAGATGTTCGTCTTTGCCTCCTAATCCCAGCGTGAACACCGGCGCATGTTCGCAGAGCCAGATCTCATCCGCCGTCGCCTCGGCGCGCCGGTCCGTGAATCGGCGCATCGCCTCCCAGACCATGGTGTATTCCGTTAATCCGAGATCCCGAACGAGGGGCTGCATCGCTACAGCACCAGGACCACGCGCCGGTGACTGCTCAATTCATGGTAGATGGCATCGAGCTGGGCCTGGCTCTCGGCCTCGACGGTTACGGTCACGGCCAGATAACGGCCGCCGCGGCTCCGGCGCGTCGTCACCGCCGTTTCGCTGAGATCGCGCACGTGCTTGCGCACGATCCCGACGACCAGCACGTCGAAGTCCTCCGCCGCATGCCCCATGGCCTTGATCGGGAACGAACACGGGAAGACGAACGGGGATTGGCGCTCTGAATACATGGTTTCGACGTTCGCGGGAGATCGCGGCAAGAAGTTTACTTGATCGTTCTGAACGTGAGATTGATGCGCGGGCCGCAAGGCACGGTCGCTTTGGGCACGCGGTGGCGCCAGTGGTGCTGCGTCGGCCCCGACATGAGCAGAAGGCTGCCGTCGGTCAGATCGATTACCGAACGGTAGGTCTTGCGGCGCTTGTGCTGTAGCTGGAAGGTCCGGGTGGCGCCGAAGCTCACCGAGCCGATGACCGGGTTGACGCCTAAACTCGTCTCGTCGTCGCTATGCCAGCCCATGGAATCCGCCTCGTTGCGATAGAGGTTCAGCAACACGCTGTTGAAGTTTGTCCCCGCCACCTGTCCGACCCGCTCCCGGATGCCCGAAAGCTCCGGCAACCAGCCCCGCGCGACCAACGTTAGGCCAGAGTATGCGTAGGTCACGCCCGCCTCGCCGTACCAGGCAGTGAGGCGTGGCGAGTTAACGGTGCGGCCGAAAAGCGTGATGCGATCCTGCCGCCAGAGCGCGCCGTCCAATAGGCCTTGAAGATAGCCCGCGCTCTCCGGGCCGTTAAACAATTCACGCCACAGCATCAGCTCCGCATCGGGCAGCGAAATTCGTTGCGGCGCCGTGATCGGCGCTCGAACCTCGCTCGCTGGCGTATACCGGCCGGACGCCCCGCCCGGCCTCGCCATTTCGTCCATTCGGGTGCCTAGATCGATACTCATGGAGCTTGCAAGCTCAGTAATGGAGCTACCCCCTCATCGCTGTCAGGCGGCCTATTTGACGGCAGCCGGCCCGCTAAGCGGGGCTTAAACGAGATCAGCGCTACGCTTGACACAACCACGGCGCTTGAATAAAGAATAAACAAGGATTGAAAACGCGAGGCGCTCATTCGTTGGCTGATGTCCCGATCGGCGCATTATTCGCCGGTCTGATCGTTCTCCTTCTATTGTCGGCCTTTTTCTCCGGGTCCGAGACCGCGTTGATGAGTCTCAACCGCTATCGGTTACGGCACCTCGCGGATCAACACCATCGCGGCGCCCTGCGCGTCAGCGCGCTACTGGAGCGTCCCGACCGTTTGATCGGGCTGATCCTGCTCGGTAACAATTTCGTCAACAACCTCGCCTCATCCCTGGCGACGGTCATCGCGCTCAGCCTCATGGGGCGAGCGGGGATCGCGCTCGCCGCAGCACTCCTGACCCTGG
>JBOIDM010000367.1:0-2027 GCA_050740575.1 Gammaproteobacteria bacterium | reverse complement strand
CCATTAAACCCATAAATCTAAAAAAATCCGACCGCCATCACGCTATTGTTTAAGTTGAACAGCACCAGCTTGCCGGTCTTATTCGAGAGGGCCATCAAAATCACCCCGCGGCAGCGTGCTTGAACATTCTCCTCGGTGGTGTCGCGCGGGCGACCAGCGAACACGGTGCGGAGGCTTTCCTCGAAGGCCCTCACCGCCGGCTCGATGGGAATCGTATGGTAAGCGACGCCGAGCCGGCGCGCCTCCTCGGCGGCGTCGGTAAGGCTCATCTCCGCGCTAAAGCGGGAAGGCATCACGACCGCCTCCACGGCGTCCTTGCTCAAGGCATCCACCGCAACCGCCAGGGTCAAGGCCGAATCGATGCCGCCGGAGAGCCCCAGTACCGCGCCGCGAAACCCGTTTTTACGTGCGTAATCGCGGACCCCGAGCACCAGCGCCTGATAGATTCCTTCCTCGCCTTCGCGCGGCGGAACGACCTCGCCGAGCTTGGGACACACCGGGGTGCCGGGGTCCAAATCCACTGTGTAGAGGCCCTCGGTGAAATCGGGCGCGCGGAGGCGAACGCTGCCATCCGCGTCGACGACGGTGGAACCGCCGTCGAACACCAACTCGTCCTGACCCCCAACCAAATTGACGTAGAGGATCGGCAGACCGGCCTCTTCGCATGCACGCCGCAATACCTGCTCGCGTTCGGCCGCCTTGCCGAGATGGAAGGGCGAGGCATTGATATTGACGATCGCCTGGGCGCCGGCATCGCGCGCCTGCGAGGCGGTTCCGCCGATCCAGATGTCCTCGCAAATGCTGAGGGCAAGCGCGATGCCCTTGATCTCGACGACCTGTGCTGCCCGACCGGGCACGAAGTAACGCTTCTCGTCGAAGACGCTGTAATTGGGCAGGTGTTGTTTATGATAGGTGGCCTTGATGCGGCCCGTGCCGATCAGAGAGCAGGCGTTAAAAAGCCGCCCCTCATGCCGTCTCGGGTAGCCCACCAGCAGCTCCACGCCTCGGACACGCCGGGAGATCTCCGCAAGCGCGCTCTCTACTTGGTGCCAGAGGCCCGGGCGCAGCACGAGGTCTTCGGGCGGATAACCGCTGAGCGATAACTCCGGGAATACGACCAGATCGGCCCTTACGCGGTCGCGGGCTTCTTCGGCGGCGGCCAGGATCCGCTGGGCGTTCCCCTGGATATCGCCGACCGTGAGGTTCAACTGGGCGAGGGCGATGCGCAGCGATCCCATCTCTGGCGATGCGCGCCGGAGCTACCTCTTCAAGCACGCGGCCAGCGCCGACCCTATTTCGGCTGGGGAGCGTACGGTCACCACCCCCGCCGCTTCCAACGCCCGGTATTTCGCTTCCGCCGTGCCTCCCCCGCGCGAGATGATGGCACCTGCGTGTCCCATGCGTTTCCCGGGTGGCGCGGTGACTCCGGCGATGTAAGCGACGACCGGTTTGGTGACATGCGCCTGGATATATTCCGCCGCTTCTTCTTCTTCCGTGCCGCCAATCTCGCCGACCAAGATGATGCCCCGGGTTTCGGGATCTTGTTCGAATAACTGCAAACACTCGACGAAATCCATCCCGTGTATGGGATCGCCTCCATTCCCTATGCATGTGCTCTGTCCTAGGCCGAGTTGTGTAGTCTGATGCACGGCCTCGTAGTTTAGCGTGCCGGAGCGGGACATGATGCCCGCGCAACCCGGCCGGTGGATGCTGGCCGGCATGATGCCGATCTTGCACTGTCCGGGGGTGACGATGCCGGGAGAGTTGGGGCCGATGAGCCGCGTTTCGGGATACTGACCGAGACTCCACCGGATCTTGAGCATGTCGCGGATGGGGATCCCTTCAGTGATACAGACGATGATCCGGATCCCGGCATCGGCCGCTTCCGCGATGGCCTCCGCGGCATAAGGCCCCGGCACGAAGATCATGCTCGCCTCGGCCCCGGTCTCGCGCACGCCTTCGTAGACGCTGTCAAACACCGGCAAACCGAGGTGGGTCTCCCCGCCGCGCCCGGGCGTGACCCCACC
>JBOIDM010000366.1:0-3350 GCA_050740575.1 Gammaproteobacteria bacterium | reverse complement strand
ATACTTAACTCCGAAGCTCTCGCGTAACCGTTCGAGCTCCGTTGATGCAAAGTATGGCCGTCTGGGCGGCGTTAAGGTATCCGGCAATAGATGGACTTGGACACACCGTGAAAGCGGGAGAGCCACCCGCTTCTTGCGATAGGGCAACACCTACCACTTTATAGGCAGCCGATCGCCGGGCCCTAGGCCAATCGCCGCATTGGAATATGAGAAAAAAAGACCGCCCACAACGCTCAGATAATCGAAAACTTTCATCATCGTAGTCGTATGTTTATCTTTGTGCATGGTGGTCCCTCTCCTGAGCGGTTGGGCTTTGGGGTCGTGCCGCTCCAAGGCGGAACGACCCCGCCAGGCGAACCGCGGTAGTCAGCCGGATACCTCTCGAGCCCTAGCCGTCGCTACCTAACAATTAACGGCGTTCAACGCGGCTGAGCCCCGCCGATGTGCTCTTCGGCGTCCGGCGCTTGACGCTCGCGGTCGAGCCACTTGCATAGCCCGAACACTACGACAGCGAAGATCAAGCAGGCAGTCAGTGCTACCATCGCTGCTCCCCCCGGGGCAGCATACACTGTTGATACATAACCCATGAAGTCGTACATGATAGTGTCTCCTTTAATGGCAAGTTATACTTAACTCCGAAGCTCTCGCGTGACCGTTCGAGCTCCGTTGATGCCAAGTATGGCCGTCTGAGCGGCGTTACGGTATCCGGTGAAAGTTGGATGTAACAACACCACTAACGTGGGACAGGAAGTTACCTATTGCAGCAGGGTGGCGGCTAGCCCTTTAGAGGTGGGCGCTTAACCTTGGTCCACTTCTTAGGCACCGAGGATCAGGCTGGATAAAGTGAAGCCGATCTGACAACCTGCGATACCGATCCAGCTTACGGGCGTCCTCCAAACGGCCTCGGTCAGCCTTCAGGGCCGTCATAACAGGCGACGAGGACTCTCATAGAGAGTGGGTGGCTCATTACAACGCTTCGAGACCACACGCACCCTCGGGCCAGTCCCTGATCCGCCAGCTGAACTGCCGGCTCCATTACAGCGGGAGCGTCATCGAATCGGCGAGCATCTCTGAGTCATCGCGCCAGCGTCGCTACATGCGGCAATGCGTCAAGTTGACGTTGCTCGGGGTGGCAGTGCAACGAAGCTTGGATTGACGGAAAAGCATACCTGAATCACTGTGTTGACTTTTCGCATTGGCAGTTACCGTGCGCGACTCGACAGGGTTGGTCGGCGTGATCGGTTCGAGGTCATCGTCTGAGTTCTTGCGGCCGAGACTAATCTGCGACATGTCACACCTCCTTAACGTGGGCTCAAAAGCGAACGGCCCTTCCGCCGAGATGCTGGACGGGAATCTTGCCGTGGACGGGCAAACCAGCGGTTCCATAGCTCTAGCCCAATCGCCGCTACTGAATACCAGAAAAGAAGACCGATCATGAATATCCAGGGGACGCTGAAATAATCGACAACGTTCATCATCGTAGTACCTCGTATGTTTACCTTGTGCATCGTGTCCCGCTGCTGAGAGGCTGGGCTTTTGGGGTCGCTCCGCCTTGGGCGGCACGACCCCGCCAGGCCAACCGCGGTAGTCACGCAGCTACCTTTCGAGCCGTAGCCGCTGCTACCCTACGGTTAACAGCTTTCAGCGTGGCTGACGCCGATTTGCTCTTCCGTGTCCGGCGCTTGAGGCTCGTGCTTGGCCCACCTGTATAGCCCGAACACTACGCCGGCCAAGATCGCGAAAACGATCACTGCTTGCACCGGGGAAGCCCACACTGTTAATACATAACTCATGAATGCGTTCATGATAGTGTCTCCTTTGATGGTAATTTATACTTAACTCCGAAGCTCTCGCGTAACCGTTCGAGCTCCGTTGATGCAAAGTATGGCCGTCTGGGCGGCGTTAAGGTATCCGGCAATAGATGGACTTGGACACACCGTGAAAGCGGGACAGCGATCCCCCTCTCGCGGTAAGAATTTAGCTGCCCCTTTCGAGAGAGGACGACCCCTGCTCAGGCCGCCGATCCATACGTTGTACTGGAAGAGTCACGTGCGGTGAATCGGATCCCTATGAGTATTTGTTCAGCTATTTGTCACCTGAGGAACGGGTGCCCGAAGAGCACCCGTTGCGGGCTATCAAGCATCATGGGGATGCGGCGTTAAAGTTTAATCCACCACAGATGATTCGCGATCCGCACCAACGCGCCGTGCGAGCACTTTGTTTATCCGCCATCCGTCCATGTCCGATACCTCGAATCTCCAGCCGCGGGACTCGACGCGTTCGCCTACCACAGGTATCCGGTCGAAGAGAAACACAACGAAACCGGCAAGCGTGTTGAAGTCGCCGTCCGGAAGCGTGCCAAAATCGAAGCGCTGCTGCGCGTCGTAAATCGACATTGTGCCATCGACAAGGAATGAGCCGTCCTCCAGCTCGTTCACCTCCGGCTCCGGGTGCTCTGCGTCCGGCAGATCCCCCGTAATCGCCTCGAGCAAATCGGTCTGTGTGACGATCCCCTGCAAACCGCCATACTCATCGACCACCAACGCCATATCACCCGGTGCCTGTTTAAATATACTAAGCGCATCGAGAATCGAGGCACCCTCGTGCACCGCTATGGGTTTCTGCACGACCTGTATGAGATCAAACGGCTTGGCGTCGAGACAGAGCGCCAGGATGTCCTCCTTGCGTGCGATGCCTACGACCTCATCGATCGATCCACGGCCCACGAGAAACTGACGATGCGCACTTGCGCGAACCTCCGCTAACACGGCTTCCTTGGAATCGTCCTGGTCGATCCAGGCGACTTCCGGCCGCGGCGTCATAATTGTTTGAATTGACCGGTCGGCAAGCGTCAGAACATCGCGCACCATTGCCGTCTCTGCGGGCGCGAAACCCTGTTCCGTCGCGGCCTCCGGGATCACTGCGCTCACGTCTGCGCCTGCCGCGGCCGAGGATGGTACAGGAATACCGCCCAGAAGCCGCCACACCGCTTCGGCCGCGAGCTGCCGGCGCGGAATCGAGGCCGCCCATTTTCTGCGATTGCGAAGTGCAAGTTGATTAAAAGCCTCGATCGCCACCGAGAAGCCGATGGCGGCGTAGAGGTAACCCTTAGGTATGTGATAGCCCATGCCGTCGGCAACCAAGACAAAGCCCACCATCAGCAGGAATCCCAAACAAAGGATGATCAGCGTCGGATGGGCATTTTCGAACTTGGTGAGCGGCTTGCTCGCGGCGATCATCACGATCATCGCGATCACGACCGCTGCCATCATAACGTAGATCTCGTCGACCATGCCGATGGCCGTGATGACCGAGTCGAGCGAGAACACCGCGTCGAGCACCACGATCTG
>JBOIDM010000365.1:0-2626 GCA_050740575.1 Gammaproteobacteria bacterium | reverse complement strand
GCCTGGATCGCGAACTCCGCGCCCGCGAATCTCAAAGCCACCTATTTCGCGGTAATGGCCTCCTTCACCAACCTCGCGCTCTCGCTGAGCCAGCTCGGAGCCAAGTACTTGAACCAGATCTTCATCGTCACCCGCGAGGTCCGCGACCCCGCGACCGGCGTCCTCCAGGCGCCCGCCGACTACAGCCAGCTCGGGACCCTGCTCAGCGTACAGATCCTGCTTAGCCTCGCCCTGCCCTTCGGCGCGATCCTCTTCGCCCGCCTCTCCAAGTTCCGCAGCGCTTGACGTACCGCCCGGCAAGGATCTGACCCGAGCTTGGGATCATCGCGGGAGGCTCGCTTGAAATCTAACGGACCAAAAAGCGTACGTACGGTGCGCACGCGGAACAATGCTTGATGAATGTCACGTTTATCGGAGAAACTGATATGCGTTCGGTATCGCTATGACAAAGTGCGCAATAGGCGCTACAAAACTGCAGAGGGTGGGGTTCGTTAGTCCATTATAATGTAGACCCGATGCATACGACTAGCCTGCCCGATGCTAGACTGCTCGGGTGAAAAAGCTACGCATTTACCTCGATACCTCCGTGATTGGCGGATGCTTTGACCCCGAGTTCCGGGTTTGGTCGAAGCGCTTAGTGGAGGATTTCCGGAAGGGGCGATATATCGCGGTGCTCTCCGACGTTACCGCCGCAGAAGTCGCTCCCGCGCCTGATTTTGTGAAGTCTCTGCATCAGGAATTGTTGCCTACCGAGCTAATCCACGTTGACGAAGAAGCCGTGTCTCTGGTTCAAGGTTACGTATCCACTCACCATTTACTCTCCGCGCGAGGTAATCAGTCATGCCACGGAATCCTGAGTTTCATTCTGTCGAGTTCTTTCGCAAGGTTCGCGACCAGCAAGCTAGTGTCTTAGCCGGCAAGTCTCCTGAGGAAATTGTCGCCTTCTTTTCTAAAGCTCAAGCCGAGAGGCCCAACAAGGCGCTCCAACGGACGCGCCGAAAAGCGGCGCGCCGGTGACCTTTAGCTGTTAGACAGCACTCGTCGGCTCCTCGGCCGGCCTTTACGTTGGAGAACTCCCATGTCAGAAGCAAACGCTAGGTTCCTGGGCGCGATCCCCGAGGTATATGATCGCCACCTCGGCCCAGTGATCTTCGAGCCGTATGCTGCGGACCTGGCTCGCCGAGTGGCGGCTGTTACGGCTGCGCCCGTGTTGGAGGTAGCCTGCGGAACCGGGATCCTCACTGAGCGACTGCGCGCGCACCTCTCTCCCACCGTCCGGTTGGTCGCCACCGACCTGAACCAGCCCATGATCGACTATGCACGCTCCAAGCTAGGCACGCTGGCGCCCATTGACTGGCGCCCGGCCGATGCCGCATCCCTTCCGTTTCCTTCCGCCTCGTTCGCCGCCCTGGCTTGTCAATTCGGCCTGATGTTTGTCCCCGACAAGGAAGCGGCGTTCCGTGAAGCCCGGCGAGTTCTAGCGAAGGACGGTTTGTTCGCCTTCAACGTGTGGGGCAGCTTTGAACACAACCCGTTTGGGCGCATCGCGCATGAAACCATTGGAAGTTTCTTTTCCGTGGACCCGCCGAACTTCTATCAGGTGCCGTTCGGATTCCACGATCCTGATGTGTTGCGGCGTCTCCTGGATGCAAACGACTTCGGTCAGGTGCAACTTGAGTGGGTCACCCTTGAGGCTCGCAGCCCGTCCGCGAGATCGTTTGCCGTTGGACTCGTCAAAGGCAACCCCGTAAGCATCGCGATTCAGGAGCGTGGAGGCGCCCTAGATCCGATCGTTGACGCACTCGAAGCTGCTCTGGCGCTAGTCGGTGGCGATCATCCGTTCCGCTTAACGATGCGGGCGCTCGTAGTCACTGCGCGGGCGGGTGCTGTCTAACCCTACAATTCCTCCTCATGCCTCAACAGTTCGACGATGTCGGTGATGGCGTCGACGCCGTGCTCCGGCGTGTCGGCAAGCGCATCGTGCTGGCAGTGCCGCTCGCACTCGGTAACCCGGTGCCGTTGGTCAATGAGTTCTACCGGCGCGCGCTTCGCGATCGGTCGATCGAGCTGAAAGTCTTCACCGGCTTGAGCCTGCGCAAGCCGCAAGCGTCGGGCGAGCTCGAACGCCGCTTCCTCGATCCGTTCCTCGCCCGGGTCTTCGGCAACTGCCCGGAGCTCGACTACGTCGCGGCCGTGCGCGCGGGCCAGGTGCCGTCGAACATCGAAGTCATCGAGTTCTTCCTCGAGCCGGGGGCCTATTTGCATAACGCTTACGCGCAACAGCATTACCTCAGCGCTAATTACACGCATATCGCCCGCGAGGTGCTCGCGCACGGCGTGAACGTGGTGGCGCAGACGATCGCGAAGCGGGTGAGCGACGGGTGCACGGAATACAGTCTCAGCTGTAACCCGGACGTCACCGTCGATCTGCTGCCGGAGCTCGACGCCGCCCGCCGCGGCGGGCGCGGGATCGTCACCATCGGCCTCGTGAATCGCCAACTGCCGTTCATGTTCGGCGGTGCCGAGATCGCGGAGAGCGCTCTGGATTTCGTCGTCGAACATGCGCGCTATGACTACGATCTGTACTGCCCGCCGAACCTCGCCATCAACACGGTGGAATATTTGA
>JBOIDM010000364.1:0-5590 GCA_050740575.1 Gammaproteobacteria bacterium | reverse complement strand
AGATCCATTTTGACCCGGAACTGTGGCACTGCAAAGTTATGCAGAACGTCCTTGGAGCGGAGCAACACCTTGACCGGCTTGTCGATAGGGAGGTGTACCTCGTTGCTGGCTATCAGCACATCGTCCTGTCCACTGGGGTCGTGTGCATTAATACCAAACGGGTTTTCGATGCTAACGTATTTGGAATCGACCGTGCCTAACACGCCATCCTTCCCCGGAAAGCGAAAGTTCCAGTGCCACTGCTGGCCAATGGCCTCAATCTCCGACGCTTCTTTCGGGACCTCGACGAATTTCGCCCACACAAACAAGCCGGGCGCCAACATGGCGGCGACCCCTAGCGAGGTCAATCCGATGAGCCACCACTCCAGCTTCTTGTTCTCGGGCTCATACGCCGCCCGTCTTCCCTTCCGGTATCGGTAGCGGACCACGGCATAGGCCATAAAAAGATTGACCGCGACGAAGACAAACCCCGTGACCCAGAACGTGATCGTTACCGTGTCATCGATCATGCCCCAGTTGGAGGCGATCGGTGTGAAGTACCACGGGCTTAGGAAATGAAACAGGAGGGAGGCAACGACAACCAATACCAATACAATCGCAACAGCCATAATCTGTTAAATCCCTCCTCGCCTATCGTGTGATATGTTTCGCTGCTCGCTCCGCGGCCTGGTGCTCGGGGCTGCCTGCGACAATGTGTTCACAAGCTCTCAGGTTTCGATTTCCCAGGAATCGTCTCGCGTAGGTCTCCGACCACCTACATCGGCGGCCGACGCACATTATGCTCAACAACATCCCCGAATTCCAGATCCTGATTTAGTTGTATGTGCGCGAGCTGAAGCAGCTAGTATCCCGCATCAGTTACCGCCATGTGGGAGAGGGTCCCATCACCGTCGGTGATATTCCCGAGGATGAGCGACCTTTAGGGGGAGAACATGTGTCGAAGGACTGGCGCGATGCCCATTTCGAACGGAGCGTACGTCACGCTCTAGACCTTGGGATCGGCCTAAAAGAACTCAAACAAGCTACCACGGCGATGGCTATCCGCATCGCGGTCAACGACGAAGATGGCAATCTGCAACGCGCGGCGCATAAATTAGGCGTGACCGATCGGGCTCTCCAGATGCGCCGGGCCAATGGTCACTAGGGCAGCCGCGAAGCGCGCAACAGGCGCCGTTGCTCCCGTTAGGTTTGGTTTACGCCCTGGTCGAGGCGCAAGGCCGCGGAGTTAATGCAGTAACGCATGCCCGTCGGCGCCGGCCCGTCGGTAAAGACATGGCCGAGGTGGGCGTCGCAGACGCTGCATAGGACCTCGGTGCGCGGCATGCCGTGACTAGCGTCGGCTACGGTGTTCACGCTGCCGTCCTCGGCAGGCGACCAAAAGCTCGGCCAACCGGTGCCCGAATCGAACTTCGTCTTGGAATCGAAGAGCGGCGCACCACAGCATACGCAGCGATACATGCCTGGCTCCTTGCAGGCATGGTATTCGCCCGAAAATGGCGCCTCGGTCCCGTGGGCACGGCAAACGGTGTACTGCTCTCTAGTGAGCACCGAGCGCCATTCCTCTTCTGTCTTGGTGATTTTCATGTCAGGCTCCGTGCGGGCAATAGCTCAACAGTCGCGAAAACTTACGGTAAGAAACGCGGCTTGGCCGGCGGCGCGGGCGATAAACTCGCGTTGGATGGCATAGGCTTCTTGTTCGCGGAAACGTGAATCCCGGCAACCGGTCGGGTCGTATTTCCCGCTGAGATCTTGCAGATAATGCACCATTTCATGCACGATCAGCCCGCGGGTCGATACGGTATCTTGAGCTTCTAGACGCTTATCGATATAAATCGTGCCCTGGTTGTCATACCAGCCGATGGCGCCGCAGGTCTTTCCGCCGCAGGCATGCTCGACGAAGAACTGGTGCGGGGCATATTCGATGACGGGCAGGTGGGCGGGACTGGGATAATGAGACAACATCACGGCCCAACTCATCAGGGCGGCAATCGCATCGGTGGAATCCATCTCCAGAACCTCCTCCGCGGCTGGACCGTGGCCGTAGGTTACGCCGCCGCGCGGCTAGTGGTCCCGGGCAATTTTGGCGCCGGGTTAAGTGCGATCTTACGCCGCTTACTCCGTTGGCGGAAGTAGCGCCTCCAGCGCATCCCAGTCTAAGCGCTCGCGATCGATTTTTAGATATGCGACTCCGTCCTCGCTGACCACGACCGCTTCGGCGACGCCCGCCAGTCCGCCGAGCTTCCCTGCGAGCGTTCCGGCCTCAGTGCTCGAAAGTTGACCAACCTTGATCATGTGATTGCTGAGATCCCGCGGCAGGGTGGTCCGGCTTGCGATCAGGAACCAGAGCGCTGTGAACAGGGTGCAGAATGCGAACACACCGCTGATCCCGAGTTTTCCGAGCAGCCAGCCGCCCAGCGCTCCACCGATAAAGGTCCCGAGGAACTGCGACATGGCATAGATGCCCAGGGCCGTGCCGCGCCGATCCGCGGGCGCCGCGCGCGACACTAAGGCGGGGAGGTGCGCCTCCAGGAAGTTAAAACCGCTGAAGAAGAGAGTCACCAGCAGCAAGAGTGGCGCGTAGGCGTTGTGAATGAAAAAAAGTCCGAGTTCCGCGCATCCGAGGAAGGCGATGGCACCGAGAAAGATGGCCTTACCCTGAGCGCCTCGATCGGCCAAGTGCAGAAACGGCGCCATGACAAAGAGCGAGATCAGGAGGGCGGGCAAGTACACCTGCCAGTGATCGGCGCTCGCGAGGCCCGCATGGTCGCGCAAGGCGATCGGCAGGGCGACGAAGCTCGCCGTCAAGGTCATATGCAACAGCATGATCCCGGCGTCGAGACGCAGTAGCTCGGGATGCGCTAGGATCGCGCGCAGGTGGCTCAGTTGGGGCTCGCATTCGCGGTGAAACATGCTTTGCTTGGGCTCGGGCACGGCGAGGAATAGGACCGCGAGGGCGGCCAGCGCCAAGGCGGCCGAGGTCCAAAATAAACCCTGCAAACCTACCCGCGCATCGAGCACCGGCCCCATGACAAAGGCGCCGGCGAAGGCGAGGCCAATGGTGACGCCGATGATAGCCATGACCTTGGTGCGTTGTTCCGCGCGGGTGAGATCGGCCGCCAAGGCCATCACCGCGGCGGAGATGGCCCCGGCCCCCTGCAGTCCGCGCCCCAGGATGACGCCGAGGATATGATCGGAGAGAGCGGCGATGGCGCTGCCGATCGCGAACACCACCAGCCCAGCCGCGATGACGGGCTTGCGACCGAGCCGGTCGGAGAGGCTGCCGAACGGGATCTGAAACAGGGTCTGGGTGAGGCCGTAGGCGCCCAGCGCGAGGCCAACGCGCAGTGGAGTTGCGCCCGCGAAATGGGTGGCGTACAAGGAAAATACCGGTACGATAAGAAAGAGTCCGAACATTCGTAGTAGATAGATCGCACTGAGCGAAGCCGCTGCGCGCAATTCGAATGTGCTCATTTTCGCGCCCGGTGGCGCCATGCCCTTATGCCTTACCGCCACGTTCATCCTTAAATTTAAACTTTATTTAAACTTTGCCTGGTTAGCGTAACGCTTCATGGAAACCATTCGCATCCGCGGCGCTCGGACGCATAATCTAAAAAACATCGACATCGACTTGCCGCGCGGCGCCCTCACCGTGATCACGGGCCTCTCGGGTTCGGGCAAATCTTCCTTGGCTTTCGATACCATCTATGCCGAGGGTCAACGGCGTTATGTCGAATCGCTATCCGTGTACGCGCGCCAGTTCCTGTCCATGATGCAAAAGCCGGATGTCGATTCTATCGAAGGCCTATCACCGGCCATCGCCATCGAGCAGAAATCTACTTCTCACAATCCGCGCTCGACCGTGGGGACCACCACCGAGATTTACGATTATCTGCGACTGCTGTTCGCGCGGGTCGGCGAACCCCGCTGTCCGGAGCATGGTTCGGTGCTCGCCGCGCAGACCATCAGTCAAATGGTGGATCAAGTGGTGGCCGAGCCCGAGGGCACGCGTTTGATGCTGCTGGCGCCCGTGATCCAGGGACGCAAGGGCGAGCACCGCGACATCCTCGACGCACTCGGCAAGCAAGGCTTCGTGCGCGCCCGCGTCGACGGCCGCCTGATCAATCTCGACGAGCCGCCTGCGCTGGCATTATACAAAAAACACGCTATCGAGGCGGTGGTCGATCGGTTTAAGGTGCGGCCCGACATCGAGCTGCGGCTGGCCGAATCGTTCGAGACGGCGATTAAGGTTTCTGGGGGCGTTGCCCGGGTCGCATTCATCGACGATCCGGAACGCTCCGAGCTGGTGTTTTCGGCGCGCTTTGCCTGCCCGCACTGCGCCTATAGCATCGAGGAGCTCGAGCCGCGCCTGTTCTCATTCAACAATCCTGCCGGGGCCTGCCGCGATTGCGACGGGCTCGGGATAGCCGAATTCTTCGATCCCGCGCAGATCGTGCGGCACCCGGAATTGAGCTTGCCGGGCGGCGCGATCCCGGGATGGGACCGGCGCAATGTGCATTATTTCCAGCTTATGTCGGATTTGGCCGCGCATTATGGCTTCGATCTCGATACCCCGTTCAAAAACCTACCCGAGGCAATCCAACACTTCATCCTCGAGGGCGGCGGGAGCGAGGCGATCGCATTTCACCATACCGACAGCGAGGGCGTGACGCGCACGCGCCGCCAGCGCTTCGAAGGGGTCATTCCGAACTTGAAACGGCGTTACCGGGACACCGAATCGAACCTGGTCCGCGATGAGCTGCGCAAGTATATCAGCACCCAGGCCTGCCCCGCGTGTCAGGGCACACGCCTCGGGACCCAGGCGCGCTCGGTCTTCGTCGGCGGCTTGCGCTTGCCCGAAATCACGGCCATGACGGTGGAGAGGGCGCGGGAATTTTGCGAGGCTCTCCGCCTTGAGGGTTACAAGGGCGAAATCGCGGCCAGGGTCGTGAAGGAAATCAGCACCCGGCTCCGGTTTCTGGTCAATGTCGGACTCGACTATCTTACGCTCGATCGCAGCGCGGATTCGCTCTCCGGAGGTGAAGCCCAGCGGATCCGCCTCGCGAGCCAATTGGGCGCGGGCCTCGTGGGTGTCATGTACGTGCTCGACGAGCCCTCGATCGGTCTCCACCCGCGCGACAATCGGCGCCTCCTCAATACGCTCTACCACCTCCGTGACCTCGGCAATACAGTGATCGTGGTCGAGCACGATGAGGAAGCGATCTAGGCCGCGGACCACGTGCTCGACATGGGACCGGGGGCCGGGATCCACGGCGGCCGGGTGGTCGCCGCCGGTCCGGCGGCGACTGTGGCGCAGCATACCGAATCGCTGACCGGCCGGTATCTCTCCGGCCGGCGGGTGATCGCCTTGCCGCGCGTCCGGACTCCCGCCGATGGCAGACCTGCGTTAATCCTCTATGGAGCACGGGGAAACAATCTCAAATCGATAGACGTGGAGTTTCCCTTGGGGCTCATGATCTGTGTGACCGGCGTGTCCGGATCGGGGAAGTCTACCCTCATCAGCGACACGCTGTATCCGATCGCGGCGCGGCGGCTGCACCAGGCGCATCTCGATCCCAAGACGTTTGCCGAG
>JBOIDM010000363.1:0-6414 GCA_050740575.1 Gammaproteobacteria bacterium | reverse complement strand
GCCTGGGCAGCTTGGCGAGCCGGCTCATCTTGAGTATCCGGTCGTTGAAAAAGGACTGCCGCAGACCGCTCGACCCCTGCATGGTAACGAGCAGCACATCCTTGGACGTGACCTTCATTTTGGCGAGCAGGGACGCGCTTAGAATCGGCAAGGAGTAGATGCCCGCCAACGCAACCTTGTTTTGGGCGCAAAGCCGAACCCAGGGGGTCACGATATCCGGGTTGATGATGGCGGTGAACATCAGCTTGTCGTCGCGGCGCCCCTCCGCTTCCCGCCCTTGCATCATGACGTGGCAATAGGGTGTGCCGCGAAAGAACCAGGCCTGCTTGCGCTCGATGACCGCTTGGCGGTCGGACCCGTAGAGATGAGGTATGGTTTCGTGACGGTATTCTTCTTCGACGACGTCGACCATCAGATAGATGGGGACCTTCGGCGTTTCCCTCAGGTATCGTTCAAAATTGGCCAGGCCGACATCATCGACGTCGAACACGAAGGCGTCGGCAATGCCGCCCTTTCCCCACTGATACACCGACACGCCATCCGAGGCGATGCAGAGCGCGCGTCGGCCCGCGGGGCTAAAACTTGATCTTAGTGATGAGATCATAGATCGGGCCCAGCACCGATAAGGCCACCCAGCCTAAAAGCACTCCGAGCACCAGGGTCATCGCCGGTTGTATAATCGTCTGCAGATGCTCGATCGACTCCCGTACGTCGCGCGTATAAAAATAGCTCACGTTTTGCAACGCAGTCTCGAGCCCCCCGGTATTCTCGCCCACCCGGAGCATCCGCAATACCAAGGCCGGGAACAAACCGGTGGCCGCGAAACTGTTGCTCAAACCGGCGCCATCGCTGATCTGACGGCCGGCTATCCGAAGGGCCTCTTCGATGGCTTTGTTGCCCGCGATCCCCTCGGCCACATTCAGGCATTCCAACACCGTGATCCCGGCAGCATACATGAGGGCAAAGTAACTGGCTATACGCGTCAGTATAAGTTTCTTGATGATTTGCCCGAATAACGGGACGCGGAGCAGGGCGGCGTCGAAGGCGACATGAAACTTCGGGCTACGTTTAATCGCGATGAGGATAAAGCTGATGATAAGTATAGGTACTGAGAGAAATACATACCAATACTCGACCACGGCATTGGAGGTGAATATTAGCACCCGCGTGTGCAGCGGGAGTTCCTGACCCATAGTCTGGACAAATTTCAGCAGTTCGGGGACGACCAGAATCATCAAAAATACCAAAGCCCCCAGCGTGATCACGGCGACAAACGCCGGGTACATGAATAAGCGCTTGGTGTAGGCCGCCTGTTCGTCCTGCCACTTTAGGTTTTCGATGACGTTCCTTAGCACACGTGTCAGGTGGCCCGTGGTCTCGCCCGCCTTGATAAGATTAACGAATACCGCGCTAAATACGTAAGGAAAATCGCGCATGGCTTCCGAGAGATTCTTGCCTCCTTGTATGGACTCGATCATGGCCGAGGTGATCTCCTGGAACCGGCGGTGATCGAGCGTATCGCGCAAATCCGTTAACGCATCGAGCATCGGTACTCCCGCCTCCAGGAGCTGTTCGAGGTGGAGACAAAACGTAATCAAGTCCTTGCGTTTGATGCCCGTGCGCGCTGACAGTCGAGTGGCTTGAACCTCCCTGCAATTGACCAGCTCCAATCCGAGGCGGCCGAGGCGCACTTCCAGATCGACCGGGTTAAGCGCGTCGAGGCGCCCTTTATTGATCCGGCCGTTGCTATCGACGGCTTTATATTGAAAGAGATTCATTATCCTAAACGCGTTCGGTCAGGTCCACGACGCGCGACACCTCGTCCAGGCTCGTCGTACCATCGACGATGCGAGCGATCCCCGCCTCGGCCAGCGGCTTGAAACCGCGATCCAACGCACACCGGGCGATGTCACGCATGGTCGCTCCCCGGGCCACCAGTTCATCCAAGTCCGCGTCGAATTTCAGGACCTCCATGATGGCCGTTCGGCCCTTGTACCCCTGCTGCTCGCAGTAGCCGCAGCCGCTCGCTCGGTAGATTAGGGGCGCTGCTCCTTGCGAGCCGATTAAGCGGCGTTCGACATCGGTTGGTGAGTACGGTTGCTTGCATTTGGCGCAAAGTTTACGCACCAAGCGCTGGGCCATGATACCGATGATATTGCCAGCCATGATATCGGGCCGGATCCCGAGGTCGAGAAGCCTCGGTACGGCCCCGATCGATGAGTTCGTGTGCAAGGTTGAATACACTTGGTGGCCGGTCATCGCTGCACGAAAGGTCATGGAGGCCGTATCCTCGTCGCGGATCTCGCCGACCAGAATGATATCCGGGTCTTGCCGCAGCATCGACCGTACCCCGGTCGCGAAATCGAGCCGCACCGCTTCATTCACCGAGGTTTGTCGAATCAAAACCATGGGGTATTCCACCGGGTCCTCCAGGGTCATGATATTCGAGGATTCGGTATTGAGGTGACTCAACAACGAATAGAGCGTTGTGGTTTTCCCGCTCCCGGTCGGTCCCGTGATGAGTATAATGCCTTCAGGGCGCGCCACCATCATGCGCAGGAGGTTCAACACATCGGCCTCCAGTCCGAGCTCGTCCATGGGAACGATGCCCTTCTGACGGTCGAGGACCCGCAACACGATGTTCTCGCCGTGTACTGTGGGCATCGAGGAGACCCGAAAATCGATGGGCCGGCCGGATAAGGTCAATGAAATGCGCCCATCCTGCGGGGCGCGCGTCTCCGCGATATCGAGATCCGCCATCACTTTGAGGCGCACGGCGATAGCGGACCAGTAGTTTTTGTGCAGGCTTCTCACCTGGCGTAATACGCCGTCGATACGATAACGGAAACGTAAAAACCCTTGCTCGGGCTCGAAGTGGATATCGGAAGCGCCACGCTTGACGGCATCCGAAAGCAATGCATTGACCAAGCGCACAATGGGTTGACTGTAAGCCTCGCTTTCCGGGTCGAGGCTGTCGTAGTCGATTTCTCCGGTTTCGATCTCCTGTATGATGCCATCGACCGATAGCTCGAAACCATAGGCCTGATCGATGGCTTTGTCGACTTCGTTTTCGCCCGCCAACAGCGGGACGATCTCGACATCACCGCCCAGCAGTGCGTTCAATTGATCCAGGGCGACGACGTTAAAGGTGTCGGCCATCGCCACGGTCAAGCGGTTTCGGGGGATATCGTAGGTGAGGGGAAGGACGCGGTAACGCCGCGCCATTTCCTTGGGAAGGAGCTTGATGGCTTCACTGTCAACGACCACGTTGGTGAGGTCGGCGCTCTGTTGACCGAGCGCGCCGCCCACGACATCGCGAATGACCGCTTCGGTGGCGAAACCGAGACGAACTAGGATCTTACCGAGGTGCTCCTTGCGCTTTTTCTGCTCCGTCAGTGCAATCCGTACCTGATCCGCACTGACAACTCCCTTAAGTACCAGCAGTTCCCCGATGCGGCGCGGCTCCTTGGTGAGGTTCACATTCAGTCACTGCTTGGCGGATGAGACAGCGTGTTTATTCTAGACAGGACTTGGGAGGTATTGAAGTTAACCGATTGTCGGTCGGCCAGAACCAGCGCCTGGCGGTAATAACCGACGGCCGTCTTGGCCTGGCCCATCCGGTCCAGGCTGACTGCGAGATTGAATACGTAATCGGGATTCCGGGATTCCGCGCCGAAGGCCTTGAAGTAGGCTTCCTGGGCTTCGGCCCAGCGTCCCTGCCGCGCATAAAGGTTGCCCAGGCTGAAATGTAATTGCCCCGCATGGGGGGTCTCGTCAAGCAGTAGTTTGAGCTTCGATTCGCTAAGCTCGCGACCGGCGGCGCCTTGCAATCCGGCCAGCGCGGCATGCGCCACGCTATCGCGCGGGTTGATCTGAAGTAACCGTCCGTAATAGCGTTGGGCTAGCTCAGTTTGCCCATGACGCGCGGCGACCGCGCCCATTCCCAACAACGCATCGCGTTGTTCGGGGTGGCGACTCAGCACAGTCCGATAGAGGCGTTCGGCGCGTCGGTAGTCTCCGCCCTGGTAGGCGCGATAGGCGCCGGTGATATCGGAATCGACAAAATCGCGACCGCGGCTCTTGGTGATCTTGATTGCACTCGGTTCGACAAGCATTCCCGCCACACTGGCCGGGACGCTTGCGGGTACCGGAATTTGTCGCGGTTCAGGCTGCTGCGTCGGCGTCGTTGCGGAACGAGCCGGCGGCTCCCGTGAGGCTACCGGGGTTGCTTGAGGCTGCGGGTCTCGTTCCCGTTCCACCTCGGCCAATCCGCCACTGGGCTCCTCGGTCGGATTAGATGATATCGGGGGCGTAGCATCGTTGGCGCTGTCGCTCACGCCGCCGGCCGGGGTAGACACCGCCGCCGCAGGCGGAGCCTGCCGCACGGGTCCAGACACGCTCATCGCGGTTTGGGGCGGGTTAAGCATGTTGCCGTCAGGACCCGCGCTGCCTTGCTCGATCTCGCCCCAGAACCACAGCGCGCCTAATGACGCGCTCAGCACTATAATCACCCCAAGGCCTAACCCGATCCTGCTCGTAATCGGCGTATGCTGGGTCGCTGTGAATACGGTATCCGCCGAAACCCGGGCGATCGTATCGCCGGTTCGGAACGAGCCGCTCGTGGATAAACCCGGTTCCGGACGCGAACGGTCGAGACTCTGGGAGGAGTCAAAATAGTCCTTGAGTGACGCATTGATCGCTCGTTGCGAGGGCAGGGTGGCTTCTTTATCGTAAGCGGGCGGGGGGACGGTCCCGGAGATGCTTGGCGAAGATGCCGAAAGATGCATGCTATTATCTAGCGAGAGGTTCATCGGTTCGCCCGCTAGCGTTAAATCGAGTGCCTCACCTGCCGGTATCTGCTCACTCCGACTCGTGTCGCCGGCCGCCTCTGCACCTGCTCCGGTAACCTCGAGGCCTGGTTCTTGCGTGCCGCCCCCGGCTACCGCGCCGGCTTGCAGGTCCTCCGCCGCTTTCTTCTTGTCTTGCTCGGCCTTTTTTAAGGCATCCATCAATAGGCTCATACGCTAGCCCCTTGGTCCCAACCGGTCCACGGTGATTCTATGAACGGCTGAATATACGTTCATTTCGCGTTGCGTTAAGCGCTTTAATACAAGGTATTGGATTCTCGCTCCTCGAGGTACGGTCGATACCCCGCGAGATCCCCCTCGAGGCTAGGATTCCGAATCACCAACGGCCGCAGGAAGATCACCAGCTCGGACTTATCGTATTCGTTGTCGTGGCTTCTGAACAAGCTGTCCCCAAGCACCGGGATGTCGGAAAGCAGCGGGACACTGTTGGAATCCTGCCGCACGGTGTCCTGCATCAACCCTCCGAGCACGGCGATCTGGCCGTTATTGATTTGCAACACCGATTCCATCTCCTGCACTTGAATCTGGGGAACGTCGTTCGGTATAACACCGAGCTCGGGGTTGGGATCGCGCACAAATTGCGCCACCCTAGAGATCGTTGGTCTAACATTGAGCGTTACCGCATCGTTTTCGTTGATCTGCGGGGTCACCGTCATGACTAATCCGACCGGCACCGTTTTCGCGGTAGTATCCACGGCAACTTGCTGCGCAGCGTCGCTGCCAGCCAATACAATCGCAGGCTCGACATCGACTTCGAAATAGACAATGTTCTGCACGACCTTCAATACGGCGGTCTGGTTGTTGAGGGTCATGATCTTAGGGCTCGAAAGCACCTTGATGTCGCCGAAGTTCCTCAATAATTGAACGACGACATTGATATCTTTCCCGTCGGAATCCTCATTAAAATAATTTAATATGAACGACTGCGGTATGGGTATTCCCCCAGCCGCACCCGCCGTCAAGGCGGTGCCCGCGGCTCCCAAAAAGTTTTGAGAAAACTGGAAGCCCTCTCCGTCGTTCTGTAATACTCGCCAATCGATCCCCTGCTTATACTGATCATTCAATGTCACCTCGACGACCGTGGCCTCGACGAGAACCTGGCGCTGAGCATTCGCCAGCATCTTGTCCAGAAACGACTGGACGGCGGTGTGCTGCTTCGAGGTCGCGCGCACGGTGACGATCCCCGTCTCGGGATTGGGGATGACCGAATCAGTCACCGGGAGATCGGCTTGGCCCGCGGCGCCCCCGGTGGCGGTTTCGCCGACCAAGGCTTGAATATTGCGCGTCAGGGTTAGCCAAAACCGGTTGTTCGCGGTATTGGTGATCGAGCTCGTGGAGTTATTACTGCCTCCGCCACCCGCGCTTCCGCCTCCACCTCCGCCTCCGATGTCACTCATTCCGGTGGTTTGGATCTGAGTGGCGACGTCTATGGTACCCTTGCTTTCGCGGGTAAGATTGACGTAATCCACCCGATAGGTGCGGAGGTAGGGGCGATCCGGGCTCACGATGATGTTCTTGCCCTGGATTTCAAACCGCACGTCAGCTT
>JBOIDM010000362.1:0-13828 GCA_050740575.1 Gammaproteobacteria bacterium | reverse complement strand
TGTTCTGGTTTTTCGGCCATCCCGAGGTCTACATCGTCGCCCTACCCGCCTTCGGCATCGTCTCCGATCTCATCAGTGTGCATGCAAGAAAAAACATCTTCGGCTATCGGATGATGGTGTGGGCGATTCTGGCCATCGGCGCCCTGAGCCTCGTGGTGTGGGCGCACCACATGTACGTCAGCGGTATGAATCCGTACTTCGGCTTCTTTTTTGCCGTCACCACGCTGGTCATCGCCATCCCCACCGCCCTCAAGGTCTACAACTGGGTGCTGACGCTGTGGCGGGGTAACATCCATCTCACCGTCCCCATGCTGTTTGCGATCGGCTTCGTCTTCACATTTATCAACGGCGGGCTAACGGGTTTGTTCCTGGGTAACGTGACCGTGGACCTCCCGCTTTCCGACACCATGTTCGTGGTCGCTCACTTCCACATGGTGATGGCCGTGGCGCCCATTCTGGTGGTGTTCGGGGCGATCTACCACTGGTACCCCAAGATCACCGGGCGCATGCTGAACGATACCCTGGGCAAGTTTCACTTCTGGGTCACCTTCATCGGAACTTACGCAATTTACTACCCTATGCACTACCTGGGCATCTTGGGCGTGCCGCGCCGATATTACGCCATGGGAAATACCGATTTTGTTCCCGAATCGGCGCATTCCTTGAACGTCGGTATCACCCTCGCGGCCTTGATCGTAGGTGCCATCCAAGTGGTGTTTTTGTACAACTTGGTCTGGAGTTATTTCAAAGGCAAGCCATCGGGGGGTAATCCCTGGGGCGCCACCACGCTCGAGTGGCAAACCCCCGATACCCCGCCGAAACACGGCAACTTTGGCCCGACGCTACCGGTGGTCTATCGCTGGGCTTACGACTATAGCGTGCCGGGCATCGCCGAGGACTTCATACCGCAAAACCAGCCGCCGGGTCAGAAATCCAGAGGCCTCAAGGAAACGTAGTCATGACGATCGCATTGGTGTTTTTGACCGTCATCATGGTCGCTGTTGTAGCGTGGCTATTGCGGCAAACGCTAAACACCAAGCCCTGGATCGAGCAGCAGCACCCGATCGCAAGCATTCGCGGCGAAGGTGCTTTATCCCTCCCCCCAGTGAAAGTCGGTCTTGGGGTATTTCTTGCGGTCGCCACATCCCTATTTGCGCTCTTTATCAGCGCCTATTTCATGCGCAGGATGGGGGCGGATTGGACTCGCTTGGCCGATCCGACGGTGCTGTGGTGGAACACGGCACTGCTGTGCCTAGGGAGTATCTACTTTCAGCGGACGCGAGCGGCGGCACAACGGGGGCAGATAGACGGCGTGAAAGTCGGCCTGCTTGCCGGAGGGGCTTTCACCTTTGCCTTTCTGGCAGGACAGCTTTGGGCGTGGCGACAATTGAACGCCTCGGGTTTTTATGTAGCGGCAAACCCGGCAAGCGATTTCTTTTACCTGCTCACCGCGCTGCATGGCTTGCACCTCTTGGGCGGTCTGTGGGTCTGGGGCAGAACCACCGCCAAGGTCTGGCGCGGCGGCTTTGAAGTGGCGGCCGTGCGCTTGAGCGTGGAGCTGTGTACCGTTTACTGGCACTTTCTGCTCGTGGTTTGGCTGATTTTGTTCGGTCTGCTCTTGTCTACGTAACGGGAATAAAGTATGACGCAATCTGTGCTGACAAGTACGGGAACACCCCCTACTCTTCCTGAAGGCCTGCAAGGTATCGTCGCCGACTGGTCCTCGGACCAACGGGCGTTCAAGAAGGTCCCCTGGGGCAAGGCCATGATGTGGATCTTCCTCCTCAGCGATACCTTTATCTTTACCTGTTTTTTAACCAGTTATATGACCGTGCGCATGTCCACCACGGTCCCTTGGCCCAATCCCAGTGAGGTCTTCGCGCTGACGATCGCGGGACATCACATCCCACTCATCCTGATCGCCATCATGACCTTCATCTTGATCAGCAGTAGCGGGACGATGGCCATGGCCGTCAAGTTCGGTTATGAAAAAAATAAAAAGATGTGCTCTATCTTGCTGGTGGTGACTGCGTTATTTGGCGCCACCTTCGTCGGCATGCAGGCCTTTGAGTGGACCAAGCTGATCGTGGAAGAAGGGGTACGCCCCTGGGGCAATCCCATGGGCGCGGCCCAGTTTGGATCGAGCTTTTTCATGATCACGGGCTTCCATGGCTTTCACGTGTCGGTCGGCGTGATATTCCTGATCATCACGGCGATCAAGGTTATACGGGGCGATTTAGATCGCCAGAGGCCGGGTTTTATGACCGGCAGGAAGGGAGACTACGAGATCGTCGAAATCATGGGTCTGTATTGGCACTTCGTCGATCTGGTGTGGGTATTCATCTTTGCGTTCTTTTACCTTTGGTAGGGTATAACATGGCTCACGTAGAAGGGCAACAACATCCGATTGGCGTTTATCTGTGGATCTGGGGATTGCTGTTTGTTCTCAGCACGTTCTCCTATCTCGTCGACTACTTCCACTTTCAGGGTTATCTCAGATGGTCTCTGATCCTGGTGTTCATGTTGTTGAAGGCGGGCTTGATAGTCGCCGTCTTCATGCACATGCGCTGGGAGCGGCTCGCCTTAATGTACGCCATTTTGGTGCCGCCGCTTTGTTTGCTTGTATTGATAAGCCTCATGGCAGTCGAAGGGGATTACACGTTTTCGACCCGGCATTCGTTCTTCGGGCAGGGATCCGGGGCCCACGGTCAGGCGTCCGTAGGCCTCATGGGACGGGATAACGGTGATCGTTATCCCGTTAAGCAACCACCTGCTGTACGGGCGATTTCCACCCGTTCGGCAGACGGGAAAGGATGAAGACCAAAACACCGAGATCGTCCAAGGGACTCAGTTCATCGAGGAGTTTGGGTTGTTGACCCCGCGTCGCGTCAGGACCAGGACGCCAACTATAAAAACAGCTACTCCACACATGTTGAGCGAGAACACAGCGCTTACATAGTCCGTCGCGCATTTCTTTACTCGCTATTGCTCGTTACGGTGCGGGGCTCGTGCTTGGCTCATGGATTGGCTGGGCCACAACCAAGCTCATCTCTTGGCTTCAAATCGGGGCGCTTGTTTCGTGCTGCACCATATGACGGCTAACCCGGCAGTCAATAGGGACTAGCTTACAGGGTTGCTTTGCATGTTATGCCTCATGAAAGGAGCTACCCATGCCCGCCCTCGATGAAATGTGCTTCCACTTCATCCTTGCTGTCCTACTTCTCATAGTTGGTCTTCTATTTCTGTTTGATCTCTTTCGCTTCGGCACCACGCTATTCGGCACTCAATCATCTAAGCTTTTTGCTGAACTGCGAGAATTTTGTGCGACGTACCACTATCTTCCAAGACCCGATATGAGATGATGGCTCCGTTCGGAGGGACGTATGGCCGATGATCCAAGACAACCGGCACGGCGGAGGTTTCTTCAAAACAGCGCGGCTGCAAGTTTGGCGGCTGCTCTGGGCATGGGGTTTCGCCCGGTTCTGGGTCGAACGACAGCGAAAAATGATGCGATGGCAGATCTCATCTTGATGAACGGGCGTATCGCCACGCTTGATACCGCCCGGCCACAGGTAAGCGCTGTGGCGATCCGGGACCGTCTGTTTCAGGCGGTCGGCACCGATGCTGAGATCTTGTCGCTCCGCGGTCCTGACACGCGCGTGATCGACCTCAAGAAACACACCGTGATCCCGGGTCTTAACGATTCGCACACGCACGTGATTCGCGGCGGCCTGCACTACAACATGGAGCTGCGATGGGAAGGCGTGCCATCACTGGCCGATGCGCTGCGCATGCTGAAAGCCCAGGCAGACCGCACGCCCGCGCCGCAATGGGTGCGCGTCGTGGGCGGCTGGTCGGAGTTTCAGTTCTCCGAACGCCGCATGCCGACGCTCGAGGAGATCAATGCAGCAGCCCCGGACACACCCGTATTTATTCTCCATCTCTATGACCGTGCGCTGCTGAACGCAGCGGCGCTGCGCGCCGTAGGTATCATTCAAAACACACCGGATCCTCCGGGCGGGGTGATCCGGCGCGACCGCCGCGGCAAGCCATCCGGGATGCTCGTGGCGGAGCCGAACGCACTGATTCTCTACTCGACCCTGGCGAAGGGGCCCGTCCTGCCGTTCGAGGACCAGCTCAATTCATCGCGTCACTTTCAGCGCGAGCTAAACCGGCTGGGTGTGACGAGCGCTATCGATGCCGGGGGCGGGGGGCAGAACTACCCGGACGACTACAAGGTCATCGAGGAACTGCACAAACGCGGTGAGATGACCCTGCGGATCGCCTACAACCTGTTCGCACAGAAACCCGGTTTCGAGTTTGACGATTACAAGCGCTGGACCCGCATGGTGAAACCTGGTGCAGGCGACGCCATGCTGCGGATGAACGGCGCCGGTGAGAACCTGACCTGGTCGGCGGCGGATTTCGAGAACTTCCTGCAACCGCGGCCCGAACTCGATTCAGCCATGGATGGCGAGCTTGAGAAGATCACACGGCTCTTGGTCAAGGAGCGCTGGCCCTTCCGTATCCATGCGACCTATGACCAGTCGATAACACGCTTTCTCGAGGTGTTCGAGAAGGTCAATCGCGACGTTGCCTTCGATGGCCTCCGCTTCATCATCGACCATGCCGAGACGATCAGCCCGCGGAGCATCGAGCGGATCAAGGGGCTAGGCGGCGGGATCGCGATTCAGCACCGCATGGCGTTTCAAGGGGAGTATTTCGTCGAGCGCTACGGCGCTGATGAGGCCAGGATCACGCCCCCTGTCGCCGATATGCTGAAAACCGGTGTACCTGTCGGGGCCGGCACCGATGCGACGCGGGTGGCGAGCTTCAACCCGTGGGTTTCGCTGTACTGGTTGACGACGGGCCGCACGCTCGGGGGACTCGAGCTGTATCCCGAGAGCAACCGGCTCGACCGGACGAAGGCACTTGGGCTTTGGACCAAAGGCAGCGCGTGGATGTCCGGAGAGGAGGATAAGAAAGGCGCGATCCGAGCCGGCGAGTACGCCGATCTTGCCGTGCTGTCCGGCGATTACTTCTCGATTCCCGGGGAGGAGATCAAGCGCTTGTATTCGGTCCTGACCATGGTCGGCGGCGAGCTTGTCCATGGCGACGATGCATTCAAGGATCTCGCCCCGCCGCTGCCGCGGGCGAGTCCGGACTGGTCGCCGGTGCGGGCCTACGGTGGTCACTTCAGAGGCCGAGCGACAATCGCGGCCGCGCCTGCCTACCATGCAAGTCGTATCAATGACCACCATCGTGGTCAACGCCGCCAGCTAGCCGGTGCCGCTGACGGCTTCTGGGGCGCGCTCGGTTGTGGCTGCTTCGCGTTCTAAAGGCAGGCGCCGGAGAGCAGAAACGTCGACCGAAACAGGCATTGACGATTCAATCTTTGCCCGGAGGCCGATTGCCACGGGTATCGTGGTAGGGGTCATTTCCCTCGCACCCCACCTTTTTCTTTCACCAGAGATGTCACTGGGTTTTGCGGGAGTACTCCTTGGCGTCATCGCGGGGGTCTATTTCGGTTTTGCCGTAGTGAGAGGCTCTAACCGAGAACAGCTCATCGAGTTCAATGTGGCATCTGGTTTCGGGATCGCGGCCTTATTGGGACTCGGGGTCAGCCCTTGGTTTCTTGCCCTGGGATATTTGGCTCATGGTCTTTGGGATCTCGCCCATCATAACAGCGCGAAACTCGGCCTCGTATCCATTCCGCAATGGTACGTGCCCTGGTGCGTTATCATCGATTTTATCGTTGGATTGGGCCTAATTCTGATCTGGCGTTCAAAGGGCATAATCTAGTTAGGGAACTCGAGGCTAAGGTCTAACACCGCATTGGAGTCATCAAACGTATCGTTCGCAGGGTCAGAACCGCGGCGGGTCTGCACTGGTTGAACAGTTGATCGCTGACAAAATGGGTCATTTAGTCGGCGTGCGGGTGAGTTTCCACATCCAGAAACTCAGACCGCCCAAGATGACGAAGGCCAACGCACTTGGCCACAGCGGCATCGGGTAACCGGCCACCAGCACGTCGGGGCGCAGCACCAGCCGCACCAATTGCGCCAGGGCCATTAGCCCGAACACCGCGCTTGCCACTCGCAATCCTATGATTTGTGACTTCATGCTGTTATCCCATTCCGTCTATTAAGCCTGCCTGCAATTCGTCTAACGAGTTTGTAGAAATGTCTGTTATGAAAAGTTTTCTGCATTCGTTGTAGTTCAGGTTTCGATCAGCCTGCGATACTGCGCCATGTGCCGGATGGCGTCTTTCGGCTTTCGAAGCTCTTCGCACAACAGCGCGAGGTTGTAATGGCAATCGGCGAGATCGGGATCGTGATGCAACGCCGCCTGGTACGTCTCCATCGCTTCGTTCTTGCGGCCCATGTCGTCGAGAAGCACGCCGAGGTTGTACAGGACCACGGGATCGCTGCCGCAAGCGTCGATCGCATCGTGATAGACGCGCTCGGCATGGGAGAAGCGCCCGGCTTCGTGTAGCAGCCGTCCGAGATTGAGACGCGCATCGAGAAACGTCGGGTTCGCGGCAACGGCTCGCTCGTAGGCCTGCCGCGCGGCTTCGGAGTCCCCGCTTTCCAAGCTGACTCCACGGTCGAACCACTCCTGCGCGCTGGTCAGCGGCTCCACATCCGCGCACTGGTTCACCTTCATCGAACCCTCGGTGGGATCTCCCTCGAACGCGAGCAGGTACTGCCCGGAGTCGGCTTGCCAGCGTCTGCGCCCTTCTCTCACAACCACGCGGTCGCCCACGGCGCAGATGCTCAGTCCGCAGAGCGGCATGGAATCCGGGAGGTGGCGGCGAAGCTCCTTCACGGAGCGCGTGATCCGTCGGGGCGGCACGTTCGCCGCGACAAGCGCCTGCGCGGTGCGCAGCACGATGAGATCCTGGAACGAAAACCGCCAGGCATTACGCGGGCCGCGCGCGGGCGACACGAAACCGGCCTCGATCAGCGTGCGGATCGTGCTGCGCCGCAGGCGCAGCAGCTTCTCGACGTCGCGCACGCCATACTCGTGCATGGCACCCCCTGCGCTTTCCGGCGCTATTTCTTGACAGCCTTGTGCGCATCCGGCTTGGCCGGCTGCGCGCGCTTGGGCGGCTTGCGCGTTTCCGCCTGCGGCGGCAACGCCCTGGCGGACGACTTCTTCGCGAGGCTCGCGCGCAGCGCTTCCATGAGATCGATGACCTGTCCACCGGCTTCGGGCGCCTCGGCCATCGTGATCTCCTGGCCTTCTACCTTTTTCTGCACCGCCGCCTCGATGCGGGCACGCACGTCGTCGGTGTACACACCGGGATCGAACTTGTCGGAGGCCTGTTGCTCGATGAGCTGCTGGGCGAGCTTCAGCTCGGCATCCTTTACCTCCGTCTTCGGGATCTCGATGTCCTTGATCGACCTGACTTCCCCACCATAGAGCAGCTGCTGCATGACAAGCCCGTCCTCGACCGGACGTACCATCACGATGTACTGCTTGCCGCGCGCGGCCCACCGACCAAGCGCGCAGCGGTTCGACTCCCGCAGCGCCCTCGCGAGTAGCGCGTAAGGTTTGGCGCCGCCCTTATCCGGGGCGAGGTAATAGGCCTTGTCGAAATACACCGGGTCGATGGCGTCGATCGGAACGAACTCGGTGATCTCGGCGCTGTGCGTTCCCGCCTCCTCGAGCACCTTCATCTCTTCGGGCGTGAACATCACGTACTGGTCCTTTGAGAATTCATAGCCCTTCACCATGTCTTCGCGCGCGACCGGCACGTCCTCCTTCACGCAGAGGTATTGCTGCTTGAGCCGCGATCCGCAACCTTTGTGCAGCAGGTTGAACGAGATCGTGCGGCTCGCTTCGGTGGCCGTATAAAGTTTTACCGGAATGGACACCAGCCCGAATGAAACGGTTAGAGACCCAATCGATCGTGCAGCCATATTCATCTCCCGAATTCGTCAAGCCTTTGCGCGACCCAGCGTGCGCTCGAGGCTCTGCTTATGCTTCAGGGCGTCGCGCCAGGCATCGCCCGTCTCTGCCAGGCGCCGCGCGACATTGGTGAGCCTGAAGTCAAGCGGGTGCGCGCTGGTGAGCTCTTCCCACGTGAGCGGCATCGACACCGGCGCCCCGGGCTCGCCTCTCGGAGAATAGGCGGTGTTCAGCGTCTTGCCGCGGACATTCATATTATAGTCGATGAAGATTTTACCGGTTCGCTTGGGCACGCTCCACTCCATCGTGATGTCCTTCGGGTGCCCACGCATCAAATGCCGTCCGATAAGCTCGCAGACCTGACGCGCGGCTTCGAACTCAAGCGTGCGCCGGATCGGCACGAAGACGTGCAGGCCGGTCTTGCCGGACGTCTTGACAATGGCGTCGAGCGCCATGCTGGCGAGCAGCTCGCGTAGCCAAAACGCGACCTGCTTGCCCTTCTCGAAGGCGACCGTGTTCAGTTCAGGTTCCGCGCCCGGCGCCTCCTTCCCGGAATAAATATAGGGGTCGATGTCGAAGACGACGTAGTCGGGATAGTTGAGCACCGAGCCCTCGAGCGCCGCGCGTGAGGCGGCGTAATCGGTGCTCTTCGATACCGCGTCGGGTCCGGGCTTCGCGCGCGCATGCCAGACGTGGAATTCCAGTGTCCCGGACTGCGCGAGCCACAGCAGCGCCGAGAGGTTATTGCATAACAGCACCTCATGGCTCTCTTTCTTATGCTCCGAGAAGACGGTGATCGTCTCGACGAACTCCGGCCGTTCTTGCTCCCAGTGCTTCTGGAAGAAGCGTTGCCCGTCGATCCCATCTGGCATGCGGATCATGGTGAGGGGGCGGTCGGCGAGATGTCGCAGCATGAAAGGTGACACCTGGGCCAGATAGTGCAATAGATCGCGCTTGGTCAGCGCGGGCTGCTTCAGGGCCGGCTCGGCGGGCCAGTACACGCGATCGAGATGCGTGAGGCGGATCCGATGCGGCCCGACCGCGATCGTGAAGGCCGTTTTCTTTTGCCCCAGTTGGCTCACGACCTCCTCGATCTCGGAGCCTGTGCGCGGCGCTGCGGCGAAGTTCGGCGCCTGGCCGAACCCCGTGTGCCGCACGCTTTTCGGATCGACGTCCTCGCGCAGGCGCACAAAAACCGGCGCGCGCAGGGAGCCGTCCTCGGTCCAGCGCTGGAAAATCACTTCAGCGACCACTTCGGGATCGATCCAGGTCGCCGGGGCATTCACCTCCGGCTTTTCGGCAAACGGGCAGCTGGCTCTTCCGAGCGGTTCCAGTCGCGCCTTGACCTCCTTGAGCGTGGGCCCATCGAAACCGGAACCCACATGCGAGGCGTATCGGAGCTTGCGCTTGTCCCAGTAGCCGACCAGTAATGCGCCGAGGGGCTCACGCGAGCCCTTGCCCTTGGTGTAGCCGCCAATCACGAACTCCGCGCTCTGCGCAGATTTTATCTTCAGCCATGACGCCGAGCGCCGGCCGGCTTCGTACCTGCTTTCCTTGCGCTTGCCGATCACCCCCTCGAAGCCGCTGGCGAGCGCCGCTCCATACAATGCCTCTCCGTCTTCCTGCGCGTGCACCAGCTGCACGAGGGGCGAAGGCAGCAGACATTGCATGAGGTAACGCCGTCGCTCCCGGTAAGGTGATTCGCGCAGGTCGACACCGGCGAACTGCAGCAGATCGAAGCAATAAAAAACCACAGGCACCTTCAGATCACCCGCTGCGATCTCGCGCGCGGTTTTCAATTTAACGCGATTCTGCAGTGCATTGAATGACGGTTTGCCGCTCGCATCGAAGGCCACGATCTCCCCATCCAGGATCATGCTGTCTGCAGCCTGCTCGCGAAGCGCCGCGGCTAACTTGGGGAAGGCGCCCGCCAACTCGAGACCGCGACGCGAACGAAGCTTGACGCCGTCCCCGCTGAGGAAAGCAAGCACGCGGTAGCCGTCGAGCTTGGGCTCCCAGAGCCAGTCGGGATGGTTGAACGGAGCGTCGGCGGGTTCCGCGTGCATCGGCGCGAGTGTCGCGGGCATCGCTTTGACCTCGCCCGTCGGAACGAGGCGCGAAGCCGGAATGCGGTGAGCCGGTACGGCCTTGAGATCACCGACCGTCATTCCGGAAAGGACCGAGCGGTTCTGCCGGGTGATATCGCTCTTGGCCGCGAATCGGTCCTTGTGCTTGATGAGGAACCAGTTCTTCCCGTCCGAGCTGCGCACGAGCGCAAAGGAGCCCTTCAGCTTCTCGCCGCGCAGGAAGAAGCCGAGCTTGCCCTTCTCTAGACCTCCCCTCGCCCGCCCTTCGGCCTCCTCGCGGTCATGAAACCAGGCCTCGCCGCCCTCATCCGGCGAATACACGCCGCAATCCCAGACGATCACTTCCCCGGCGCCGTACTGTCCGGGTGGGATCACTCCCTCGAAGGAGGCATAGTCGTACGGATGATCCTCGGTCTGCACGGCGAGGCGTTTTTCGCTAGGATCTAGTGCGGGGCCTTTCGGAACGGCCCAGGACTTGAGCACGCCGTCGCATTCGAGCCGGAAGTCGTAATGCAGTCGCCTGGCCGAGTGCTGCTGGACGACGAAGAGCAACGGCCCGCCCCGCGCCTCGACCACCGCCGGTGCAGGCTCGGGCGTGGTCTCGAATTTCCGCTTGGCGGCGTAGTCGCCGAGCTTGCTTTTCACCATGGGTCAATTTTAGGAGCAAAGGCAATGCAGACGGTAGCGGGAACGAGCGGTTATTCCTTCAAGCAGTGGCTCGGCCATTTCTACCCGGAGAAGCTGCCCGCCAGCGCGATGCTGCGCTACTACGCCGAGCGTCTCCCGACCGTGGAGATCAACAATACTTTCTACCGCATGCCGGCGGAGGCCATGCTCGTGCGCTGGGCGCAGGAGGTGCCGGAGCATTTCGCCTTCACCCTTAAGGCGCCGCGCCGTATCACCCATGACAAGCGGCTGCGCGAGGCCGAATCGGAGGTGGCCGAGTTCCTGCACCGCGCGGCCGTGTTGGGAGAGAAGCTCGGTGTGCTGCTGTTCCAGTTGCCGCCCTACCTGAGAAAGGATGTTCCGCGGTTACGCGATTTTCTCGGCCAAATGCCTTCCGACCAGCGTGTCGCTTTCGAGTTTCGCCATGCCTCATGGCAGGATGACGAGGTGTACGAGACGCTTCGCGCGCGCGGCGCGATGCTTTGCGTCACCGACAGCGACGAAGGCAATACCCCGTTCGTTGCGACCTCGGATTGCGGGTATGTCCGCCTGCGGCGCACCCAATACGACGATGGCGCACTGCGCGCCTGGACCGAGCGCATAGCCGCGCGCCGTCTTGCGCGTACCTATGTTTATTTCAAGCATGAAGACGAGGCGCTCGGAACCCGGTTCGCACAGCGCTTCAACGAGCTCTGGCGCGCCGCGCAGCTGGAATGATAGTCGTCCTGTATACGCCACCCGCCAAGGTTTCATGTGGGCTCACTCTTGTGGGGCCCACCGATAGAGACGCGGGATCACAAACGTCAACGCCGTGGCGAGTGCGAGTGCGACCAACGAGCCTACAACAAACAACGTCCAGCTTTCAGGTTTGAGCGCGCCGAGGCTGACGATCAGAAACAGTATCGGGAGATCAAGAAAGTGAGTAAATGTCGGTACGCTCTCGGCGCGAGCCCTCTCGAGCTCTGGCGTGAAGCTGCCGACGGACTGGGCTTCGCTCGTCAGGCGACGCAACCGCATGAAATAGAGCCGAGTGACGGTATTCCCTTCGATGAACTCGAACGCTAACAGGTACACCATGCCCGCCAGCCACGGAAGCCTTACGAAGGACCAGCCGCCGAAGAACTCCGCAATCAGCCACGTGCGCCAACGATGTGGAGGAGTTTGAGCACTTCGTACGTCATGCCTGCTGAGCTGCTCTCATCAGAGCTCACATTCGATGAAGCTTCCACGACGCGGCCCAAAACCCACCCATTATCTAGTCAGCTCTGTTCAAGGCGCGGGACGCCAGGGCCAGGCACATCAGTGTAAATCCGACCAGCGCCGCGGCTTCGAGCAGCAGCGTTCCCGCGACCTTTGTCCCGAGCAAGCTGAACCGCAGGAGGTCCACCTGCCAGGTCATCGGGTTGAGCCAGGCGACGGCGCGGAACCATGCCGGCAGATCGACAAGAGGGTAGAACATCGGGCTGATGAACATGAGTAGAATATACGCTGCGCTCGTCACGGTGTTGAACGCATCCATCCGCTGCAGGCGGATCGCGAACATGCTGAAGAGAAAAAACCAGCTCGCGGTTGCAGCCACCACGACCGCGGCCGTCAGGGGCAGCAGATCCCAGCGGATGCGGATATCCAGTGCCACGACGCCGAGAACGATCGCGAGCAGCGAGCCGATCACGCTCAGCAAGACGCTGAAACCGATCTTGCCAATCAGGAATTGTGACCGAGTGATCGGATAGGTCAGCAGTTCGTAGAAAATCCCGGAATCCTTGTCCATGAAGAACCCCCAGGATGTGTTCATCGCTACAGAGAAGGTGACCATCGCAAGAACGCCAGGTAACAGGAATGCCGTGTAACCGGGGATCTGATCGCCGATGACCGGGGATCCAGCCGTCATCCGTTCGAACCCCAGGCCGAACAGCATCAGGTAGGCCAGCGGCACGAACAGGTCCCAGAACACGAACGCGATGTTTGTCATCCGCTGACGGTAGTCCCGGTAGAAGACCGCTGCGATCACCCTCATGACGAATCTCTCATGAGGCTCACGAAAATTTCCTCCAGACTCGGAACGCGAACCTCAAATTGCAGGATCGGCGTGTCACGCGAGATGTCGGCTAGCTTACCGAGCAGAGAGGCCTCCTCCCCGTGAAACAACAGCTGGGCTGAACTGCCGTTCACCTGCAATTCGAGCGGCCTGAGTGCCTCGAGCCGGTCGACCAACGCACCGTTGGTCTGCGCAAACGACAGGCTCACGCGTAAGGTGTGCGCGGCGCGCTTGCGCAATTCCAACAGCGTGCCCGACGCCATCGTGCGCCCGCGGTTTATGATGATGATGGTCTCGCACAGCTCCTCGGCCTCGCTGAGCACTTGAGTGGTCAGCAGGATGGTTCGCCCGTTGCGCGCCTCGGCGCGCAGCCGATCCATCACGCGCCGCTTCATGAGGGGATCCATACCGGTGGTGGCTTCATCGAGGATGATGATCGGCGCGTCGAGCATGAAGACCTTCGCCACTTGGATGCGCCGCTTGGTGCCGATGCTCAGTTCCTGCACAGTGTCGCGCAGCTGCCCGCCCAGTTCGAACTCCTCGGCCACCACCTTCATGCGCGTCTCCGCTACGCTCCTCGCCATGCCATGCAGGTAGGCATAAATAAGCAGGTTGTCGCGGACCGTGAGCAGGTTCTCCGCCGCAGCTTGCTGCAGCACCACAGCCATCTGCCGCCGCGCATCCAGCGGCTGACGCCCCACATCGAATTCGCGCACGGCTGCGCGTCCCGAGCTTGCCGAGGTGATCGTGCTGATGATCTTGACCAGCGTGGACTTGCCCGCGCCATTAGGCCCCAACAGGCCGTAAATGCAACCCTGCGGAACCTGGAATGACACACCATCCAGAGCTTGCACCGAAGCGCCGTTTTTGGAGCGGTAAGTCTTGCGCAGATCCTCGATCTCTATTGCGTAGGTCATTGGCTGCGTCTCAACCCGGCCCGCCCGAACATGGGGATACGTGCTGCCCAGGATGTCGAGGCCGCGGCCATAGGTCGAATAGCTATGGTAGCAGCGATCGCCTTCTCGCAGGAAGACGCTCGCACCGGGCTGTTCATCATTGTCTATCTGCCAATTAGTCGTTTGGCGGCACCGGAAATCGACAACGAATCCGCTCGCGCCAGGGA
>JBOIDM010000361.1:0-1846 GCA_050740575.1 Gammaproteobacteria bacterium | reverse complement strand
GCCATAACAGTGCGGCGATCTTCAGCCACTTCGAGGGAGTGCGCCGGCTTGACGGTCGCGACGAAGGCAACATCAGCATCGCCTGGTTCGAGCACGGCTGGTTCTGGGTCATTCCCTTCAGGGATGGGATCACGAGTGTCGGTGCCGTGTGCTGGCCCGCCTATCTCCAGAGCCGTCAGACCGATCTGGACCAATTCTTATGGGACACGATCGCGCTATGCCCGCCGCTAGCCGAGCGCATGCGACACGCCAAACTCGCCATGCCCGCGCACGCGACCGGCAATTATTCCTATCAGCGCGCCACGATGCGGGGCGAGGGCTATATCATGGTAGGGGACGCCTTTGCCTTTATCGATCCGGTGTTCTCGAGCGGGGTTCATCTAGCGCTCAATAGCGCCACGCTCGGTGCGCGGGCGGTCGATGCCTACCTGCGCGCAAGCCCGGAGTATCCGGCCCGGTTGCGCATCTTCGAACGCAGCGTACGCCGCGGTGTCGGGACCTTCTCGTGGTTCATTTATCGCTTCACTCAGCCAGCCTTCCGGGAGCTTTTCATGTCGCCGAGCAGTTTCTTTAAAATGGAGGAAGCGGTGTTGTCCGTCCTGGCGGGCGACGTATTCCGCAACCGCCGCGCGGCAATACCTATCCTGCTGTTCAAGTTGGCCTACTATCTTGTCTCACTCATGGATATCCGGCGCAACTGGGCGGCCTTCCGACAGCGCATGGAAGGCGTCCCGGCCCGCAAGACGGCGTAACGGGAGGAAGATAAACTGCTAGGACCGACAAAGGTGAGCATGGTAGCCGCCGAGCAGGACCCTGGCGCGACCAGCCATGGGAAGTTGGATATACGTCCAGCATCCGCGGCAAGCGAGATTCTGCATGTGGGCTACGTGGGGAGCGAAAGCGTGCAGACGCTCCAACAGGGCCGGTTTCCTCTCGCGCGGATAGATTTCGGTGATTACCAGCCGCCTGAGGTGACGGCTCCCTGGCCGCTCGTGCGCCTCACACTGCCACAACTCCAAGCGGCTCCGCTCACTGAGGTGTGGACCAGCGGGCGTCCGGTCCGATATTTCCATCACGATGGTCTTTCGCTTGCCGCCAACCAAGAGATCCTGTTCGGTTATTTCGAGGAGCATGAATCGGTAGGGTCCACGCTCGCGGGGCTGGTGCATGCGACCTATCGCTGCATCTTGAGGGGTATTCGCGCTTCAGGGTATCCCCACTTGCTACGGGTGTGGAACTATCTGCCCGAGATCAATGAGCTCTCTGACGGGTTGGAGCGCTACCAGCAGTTTTGTATTGGCCGGTACCAAGCACTGGTCGAGGAGCGGGTGGAATTCCACCACGACCTACCGGCGGCGACGGCGGTGGGCACCGGGCCGGGGCCGGTACAGATCTATTTCTTAGCGAGCCGGGGTGCGGGTATTCAAATCGAGAACCCGCGCCAAGTGAACGCCTATCACTACCCGCGCCGCTACGGCCCCAAGAGTCCAAGCTTCGCCCGCGCCTCCTTACTCTCTTGCGCCGACAACCGCCTCTTCATCGCCGGGACGGCCAGCATCGTTGGCCACGCCAGCCGCCATGCCGGTGATCCCTATCGACAGACCATCGAGTCCCTGGACAACATCGAGGCAGTGATCGCATCGGCCTGCGCTGCCCACGGGGGCGGGCATTGGATCGGCCTTTCTGCTTGCCAGGGAGCCCTTATGAAGGTGTATGTGCGCCATCCCGAGCACCTGCCGGCCATCGAAAAGGCGCTTGCCGATCGGCTCGGATCGGTACCGGTACAGATATATTTCTTGGCCAGCCGGCGGGAGGGGATTCAAATCGAAAACCCGCGCCAGGTAAA
>JBOIDM010000360.1:0-7986 GCA_050740575.1 Gammaproteobacteria bacterium | reverse complement strand
TAATGAAATCCATCAGCACCAGGCGCTCTTTCATCCCCAGCGCTTCCTTGAGGGCCGGCCGCACGCTGGCGGTCTTTTCAATCCGCATCCCGACGTGCCCGAAGCTCTCCGCCAGTTTGACGAAATCTGGCAAGGCATCCATATACGAGTGCGAGTAGCGCCGATCGTAGAAGAATTCTTGCCACTGCCGGACCATGCCCATGTAGCGATTGTTAAGATTGATGATTTTAATGGGCAGCCCATACTGTAGGCAGGTCGAGAGCTCCTGGATGCACATCACCAAGCTAGCCTCGCCCGTGATGCAGGCCACGAGATGATCGGGGAACGCAAGCTGCACACCCAAGGCCGCCGGCAGACCGAACCCCATGGTGCCGAGCCCTCCCGAGTTGATCCACCGTCGCGGTTGGTCGAACTTATAAAATTGCGCCGCCCACATCTGGTGTTGGCCGACATCGGAAGTGATATACGCATCGCCGCCCGAGAGCTCATAAAGTTGCTCGATGACATACTGGGGTTTGATGACCTCGGTGGTGCGGTCGTAACGCAGGCAATCGAGGGCCTGCCATTCTTTAATTTGTCCCCACCACGCCGCGAGCACGTCCTCATCCGGTTTCGCGCCACCTTCGCGCAGCGCTTTGATCAAATCGCGCAAGACACTGCCCGCGCCGCCGACGATCGGCACAGCCACCGGTACGTTCTTCGCGATCGACGAGGGATCAACGTCGATATGGACGATTTTGGCCTCCGGGCAAAAGTGCTTGAGATCGCCCGTGACGCGGTCATCGAAACGCGCACCGATGGCTATTAGCACGTCGCAGTGGTGCATCGCCATGTTGGCCTCGTAGGTGCCGTGCATCCCGAGCATTCCGATGAACTGCGGATCCGTTCCCGGGTAGGCGCCAAGCCCCATCAAGGTGTTGGTGATCGGATAGCCGAGATGGCGCGTAAACTCAATGAGATCCCCGGCGGCGTTGTCGAGCACGATACCGCCGCCCGTGTAGATCATCGGACGCTTGGCCGCGAGAATGAGCGCGACGGCCTTCTTGATCTGGCCTGGATGACCTTTAGTGACCGGTTTATAGGAACGCATTTCGACCGTTTCCGGGTAATGGTACTCGGCGAGATCGGCTGTGACGTCTTTCGGAATATCCACGACCACCGGACCGGGACGGCCCGTGGTGGCTATGTAAAACGCTTTCTTGATTACGCTTGCGAGATCCTCGACGTTTTCGACCAGGAAATTGTGTTTGACGCAGGGGCGCGTGATGCCGATGGCATCGACTTCTTGGAAAGCGTCGTTGCCGATGAGATGGGTCGGCACCTGGCCGGTGAATACGACCAGCGGGATGGAGTCCATGTAGGCCGTGGCGATCCCGGTGATGGTGTTGGTCACGCCGGGCCCCGAGGTTACCAAAACCACTCCGGGCCTACCGGTAGCCCGCGCGTAGCCGTCGGCAGCATGGGTTGCGCCTTGCTCGTGCCGCACCAGGATGTGCTTGACGGCGTCCTGCTTATACAACGCGTCATAGATATGAAGCACGGCCCCGCCGGGATAGCCGAAGATGTAATCGACCCGTTCGTCTTTGAGGCAGCGTACGAAGATCTCCGCCCCGCGTAATTTTTCTGTCACCTCGAATACCTTTTGGGACCTTGAAGTATGAGAAGCTACTGGCATTTCCGAATCAGGTCAAGCCGCAGCAATGGTGTAGAATGCGCGCCTCAAAGTGCGTCGCCGACCCGGCCGAATCTAATCCGGCAACGCAAGGAGGGCACCACAATGCGGATCTCGCAGTTTTTACTCCCAACGGTGCGGGAAGCGCCCGCCGACGCCGAGATTATCAGCCACCATCTCATGCTGAGGGCGGGCATGATCCGCCGGCTCGCCGCGGGCATTTATACCTGGCTTCCGCTCGGTTTGCGTGTGCTGCGCAAGGTGGAACGCATCATCCGCGAAGAAATGGACCGCGCCGGCGCCCAAGAGATGTTGATGCCCGGCGTGCAACCGGCGGAGCTATGGGAGGAATCGCACCGCTGGCAGCACTACGGCCCGGAGCTTCTGCGCTTCCGGGATCGGCATGAACGCGAGTTTTGTCTCGGTCCCACCCATGAAGAAGTCATTACGGATCTGGTGCGCCGGGAGATCCGCAGCTACAGGCAATTACCCGCGAACTTCTATCAGATCCAGACCAAGTTCCGCGACGAGGTGCGGCCGCGCTTCGGCATCATGCGGGCGCGTGAGTTTTTGATGAAGGATGCCTATTCCTTTCATTTCGACCAGGCATCGTTACAAGCGACCTATGACCGGATGTACGAAGCCTATACCCGAATCTTCACACGCATGGGGCTTCGATTTCGCGCCGTGCTTGCGGATACCGGCAATATCGGCGGTAGCCTCTCGCACGAGTTTCACGTCCTAGCCGAAGCGGGCGAGGATCGTATCGCCTACAGCGTCGATGGCGATTATGCCGCCAACGTGGAGCTTGCACCGGCGCTGGCGCCCTCCGGTCCACGGCCGGCCGCGAGCGCGCCATTGCAGACGATCGCGACCCCAGGACAGGAGAGCATCGCCGAAGTTAGCCGCTTTCTCGGCGTCGAACCCGCTCGCTGTCTCAAGACCTTGATCGTCGAAGGGCCGGAAGGCGGCCTGACGGCACTCGTGCTCCGCGGGGATCATGAGCTTAACCCCCGCAAAGCGGAAAAGTTCGATCACGTCGCCATGCCGCTGACGCTCGCAAGCCCGGAACGGGTCAAAGCCCAAATCGGCTGCGGGCCGGGCTCACTCGGGCCGCGCGGGCTTGCCGTTCCGATCATCGCCGATCATAGCGCGGCCCAGCTCGCCGACTTCGTCTGCGGGGCCAACGCCGAAGGTCAACACCTCACCGGCGTCAATTGGGGACGCGATCTACAGGAACCGCAGAGCGCCGACTTGCGTGAGGTGGTCGCGGGCGACGCGAGCCCAAACGGCAACGGGCCTTTGCAGATTGCGAGAGGCATCGAGATCGGTCATATCTTTCAGCTAGGCGACAAGTACAGCCGGACGATGAAGGCCACCTGCCTCAACGAAAACGGCGAGGCGGTGACGTTGATCATGGGGTGCTATGGCATTGGCGTATCGCGGATCGTGGCCGCGACGATCGAGCAGAATCACGATGAACGCGGTATTATCTGGCCGGGAGCCATCGCACCCTTCCAAGTGGCGCTCGCGCCGATCAATGTACAGCGCTCGGGACGCTTGGGCGAGGTGGTCGAGCGGCTCTATGCCGAGCTGCTGGCGGCCGGTATCGAGGTCCTGTATTACGATCGCAAAGAACGGCCGGGCGTGATGTTCAACGATTTGGAGCTGGTGGGGATCCCGCATCGCTTGGTGCCGAGCGAACGCGGGTTGGACAACCATACGCTCGAATACCAAGGCCGACGGGACGAGCACGCCCAGCATATCAAACTCGACGAGGCCGTGCCGTTTATCAAGGCGCGTCTCGCCGGTTGATCAGCGGATCACAAAGTCCGCCGGGATGGGCGTCGAAACCGCTGCGCACCGAACGTTGGCTACGCGCGCCTCTCGCGGTCCCTGCCACAGCCAAGCGACGAGCTTCTCGACCTCCACTGCGGGACCGCACGCCAACACCTCGACTTGGCCGGTGGGGACGTTGCGCACCCAGCCGCTGAGCCCGAGCTGCAGCGCCTGGGCGCGCGTATGGACGCGAAAATAGACGCCTTGCACGCGGCCGCTGACCAGACATTTAACACAGGTGTTCACCTAAGCTCGATTTTACGCTAGCTTAACGGGCGAAAAGTATAGGCGACCACATTCCGAACCAGTGCGGTTCGTTTTCACGGCACGATTCGGCCCGCACCGCGAAACACCAGGAGATCGGATCATGAAGGTGACTATCTATCATAACCCGCGCTGCTCCAAGTCCCGGCAAGCTTACGAGCTACTTAAACAACGCGGCATTGACCCTGAAATCGTTGAATATCTAAAAACCCCCCCCGATCGGGAGACCCTAAAGCGGCTTCTAAAGCTGCTACGCCTTCGGCCACGGGATCTGATGCGCAAGCATGAGCCCGAATATAAAGACGCGGGACTCGATGACCCTGGCTTAAGTGACGAGGATTTGCTCTCCGTGCTGATTGAACATCCGATTTTGCTCGAACGACCGATCGTTGTCAGCGGCGCTAAAGCGGTCGTCGGGCGTCCACCCGAACGGGTGTTAGAAATTCTGTGAGTGAGTCCCGGTGATCGAGGTCCTGGTGCTTTTTTACAGTCGCCACGGCAACGTCGCCGAGATGGCCCGCCTCATCGCGCGGGGTATCGACGGGGTCCCAAATTGCCAAGCCCGCCTGCGTACGGTTCCCGCGGTCTCGGCCGCATGCGAGGCGAGCGAGGACCCGATTCCCGAACGCGGCCCTCCTTACGCCACCCGCGACGATCTGGTCGAGTGCGCCGCGCTCGCCCTCGGAAGCCCGACGCGCTTTGGCAACATGGCCGCCCCGCTTAAATATTTTCTCGACGGGACCTCGGATTTGTGGGTGTCGGGCGCGCTGATCGGCAAGCCGGCGGCCGTCTTTACCTCCACGTCCAGCCAGCACGGCGGGCAAGAAAGTACCTTGCTTTCGATGATGCTTCCGCTATTGCATCACGGCATGCTGGTGCTGGGTTTACCCTATGGCGAGGCCGCGCTCATGCGCACCGTGAGCGGGGGTACACCGTACGGCGCGAGCCATGTCGCGGGCACCGATAGCGATCGCCCGATAAGCGGCGATGAGCACGAGCTTTGTGTCGCCCTTGGCCGGCGGCTCGCCCATACGGCACTCTACCTGCGACAGGCGGCGGGTTGATGGGTTAACCGCTTGCGTTCGAGTCAGGCAACGCTGAACCGTACAGCGTATGGTAGCTAGCATATGCGGCGCAGAATGTGACCGGCATCAGCACTAAAAACCCAAGTCCCATAGGGATCATCGCCGCAATGTCCAGTCCGATAAAGATGCCCAGGAAGGCCGCAAACGCCCGCCAGTGGCGCGCGCAGGTCTCAATGCTATTCATCATGGCGTCAAACGCATCGCTTCCGGCAAACATGATCGCGGGACAGGAGTATAGCAAGGCCATCGTCACCAAGGTAAGGATCAGAAACAGGAGCACGCAGCGCAAGAGTAAATTGATCACAATCATTGTCGTTCCGGTGCTTGTGTCGGTCCGTAACAGCGACTCAATCGTCGTATACAGACTTGGATCCGCCATCGTCACGACATCAAGAAAAACGTATGCGGCCAAGGTGACGACGCCCAGCGTGAGCAGCGGTAGGCGCGTGGTTTTGTCGGTAAGGCCGATGAAGAAACGGTTCACGGCAAGCGATCGTCCCTGTTCCATCTCGGCAGCTTGGAATAGAAACCCTGCATAAAGCGCGGGAATGATCAACCACCAAGCAACGCGGCCGAGAAACGGGATCTGCCAAAGCAAAATCGCCAATAGTACCCAGAGGAGCGTATACAAGACCCACGTCGAAGGGTTAATCAAAAACAGCCGCCAGCCCGCTTTATACCAAGACCACGCTTGTTTGCCTGGTCCCATCGTTGTTGTTGTCATAGCCTGCCTCCGTGATCATCGACGATCTAACACAGCGCGCATTAACGGTAGTGTGAGCCTACGTTGCATGGCCAGCGATGACTCATCCAACTCATCGAGTACCCGGCATAACTCCGCCATCGCGCGCGAATTGCGCCGCAAAAGATACTTCGCCACGCCCTCGGGAAGGTCCGCGCCGCGAAGCTTTGCGCGCCACTGCAGAGCGCGGACTTTATCACATTCGTCGAGTTGCCGGAGGTGAAATACCAAACCCCAGGCGAGTCGCGATTTGAGATCGGGCAGATCGATGCTGATGAATCCGGGGCTTTCCCGACTAGCGACGACGAAGCAGCGCCCGAAATCCCGCAATCGCTCGTACAAATGGAGTAATGCACGCTCCCACTCGGGGTTCCCGGCGATGGTATGTAACTCGTCGATGCAAACCAAGTCCAGATCCTCAAGCCCTTCCAAGACCATCGGGGATAGCTCGGCACTTTGTGCGAGCGCGAGGTAACAGGCCCGGCGCCCCAAGGCAGTAAAATCATGACCCGCGGCCTGCAGGAGATGGGTCTTTCCGGTGCCGCTCGGGCCCCACAAATAGAGGCTCGCCGGCTTCTCTCCGAGCCGCCGGACACGCTCTAAAACCTCGCGATTGGGCCCCGGATAGTAAAGCTCCAAGCTCGGGATCCGGCCCTCGGGAAATGCGAGTGTTAGTTGTCTTTGATACGTCACGGAGATGCGCATCTCTATTCCAAACGCAGTTGGTAGTGCCCGGGGGCTGGGCCTCCGTTCATCGGCTCCAGATACTTGCCGAGGGCGATGGCGCGGCTCAGCGCCTTTTCGCCGCCACGGCAGATCACGACAAATTCCACACTATCCGGTTGCACTCGAACCACGCTGCTATGGGTGACAGCTTCGAGCGATTCCAAGTAATGCTGTAATTGCGCATAGTGATCAAACGCCGCCACGCCGTGCACGGTGAGATGGACGATATCCTCCGACAACTGCTCGGAGGGCGCGTTCAATAACGCGACCAAAGCGTCGGTACCCTGGTCCACGCCTTCCTCCAACACCGTCTCCGCGCTATCGCCTTGGGACAACCAGCGTTGAACTTCTCCGCCATAGTACAGGCTCCAGCTAGCCTCCCATAAACCGCTCGCCGCTTCGTTGAGATGGCCCGCCAGGATCGCATCGGCTCCGTAGGGGTTCGACCCTTCGCTGACGGCCGTTGCCGGCGGCGCTTGCAGATCGGCCAGCCATGCCCGGTCGCGCTCATCCATGATCGGTATCACGATGGGTAGACCGCGCTGCCGGGCTTGATACTCGATGGCATGCGTGTAGCCGGAAGCGTCGTCGCGGCTGACCACAACGCGTTTTTCGCCGGAGCCGAGCGAGACGCCCACCAGCACCAGCGGGCGCTCGCGGCCCCAAAGATTCACACCCCCGCGACGGAGGGCGCCGCTGAGTGCCTTCGCGTCGAATTTCACCGCCAGCACACGCCCACCGTCACCGGCGTTCCCGTGCCTGCCCGTGGAGGTGTGATATCCGTATTGCTGTATGTAAACCTGCGGCTCCTTGAACAGACTCGCGACGCCTTCGCGTTGCGCGGCATTGCGATCGCCCGTGAGCTTGACGAGCACGACCCGGAGTGCCATTGCCATCGCCTCGGCCTTCGCGGCCGGCTCGCCGCCCGCGTTCGGGATCTCCGCCTCGTAAAGCCCTCGGACCTGGACTCCTTCACTCGCTAAGGCGAGGAGCGATCCCGCTGCCAGCAGAACATATCGCACCCAGCGCATACGAGGAACGTATGCTAAGATGGCCGCCGCCGTCAAGGTTTGCCGCGCGAAGCGCGCGCCGCTACCATAGCCCGATGCGAAACGGGCAAGAAAAGGGAACAACTTACCGGGACGCGGGCGTCGACATCGCGCGTGGCAATGAGTTCGTGCGGCGCATAAAACCGTATGCACGCGCGACCCACCGGCCGGGGGTGGTGGGCGGAATCGGCGGCTTTGGGGCGCTTTTCAGCCTCGCCGGCTTGAACTATCGCAAACCGCTGTTGGTCTCCTCGACCGATGGCGTGGGCACCAAGCTCAAGCTCGCGATCGAGCTCAACCAGCACCGGAAGATCGGCATCGATCTCGTCGCCATGTGCGCGAACGACGTGGTCGTGCAAGGCGCGGAACCGCTATTCTTCCTCGATTATTTCGCCACTGGGCAACTGAACCTCGACACGGCCGAGCAAGTGATCGCCGGTATCGCCCGAGGCTGTGAGCTCGCTGGGATGGCCCTCATGGGCGGCGAGACGGCCGAGATGCCGGGATTGTATCAAACAGCTGACTACGATCTGGCCGGATTCTGTGTCGGCGTCGTGGAGGAAGATCGGCTTATCGACGGGCATGGCGTGATGCCGGGCGACACCATCA
>JBOIDM010000359.1:0-14645 GCA_050740575.1 Gammaproteobacteria bacterium | reverse complement strand
CCCGTCTGGATGTTTCTAGCCTTACCCGAGGAGCGCGCCATCCACGCGAAGTAATGAGACGACGGCAGGACTTTCATAGAAGCCAAATCTTTCCCTATCGATTCAACGGTGGCTCCCGGGACAACGGTATACTCAATCGGTTTGCCTACCACGAAAATAGCGCGATCGGACCACGCCGACAGGTCGCGCCAGTATCCCAGCGCAACGATGCTCAGCGCGCCAATGCCGAGAATGATGAGTTTGATAGCCGTCGAAGGCCTAGCCGTGCGAAGTTTAATCAAAGTGTGTCCCGTGGGATAGGGTGATCTCCCGTACCAAATGTCCGACCTCGAAGAGGTGCTTACGGCGCGCGATGACCTCTGCGATAGGCCAAATCCCGACCACGCTATTGCAGACAAACGCATGGTCGGCGCACCATAATTCGCTTAAGCGCATAGCTTTGACCCGCGTCTCGATACCGAGCCGCTTTGCCGCCTCGATGATCACGCCACGCATGATGCCGCATACCCCCGCCACGGATAGATCTGGAGTGAAAAGTTTCCGGCCTCGCACTAGAAATACATTGGACATCGTGCCTTCTGTTAGAAATCCGGACGTATCCAGCATCAAGCCCTCTGCAATCGCCGGGTCATTCCACTCGCTGCGGGCCAGGACTTGTTCCAAGCGATTGAGATGCTTGACACCGGCCATGCTCCGGTTGCGTGCGAGGCGCGTTGTGCAGAGGCGGACCGTGATCCCGCGTTGCCAATAATGCTCCGGATACTCCGGCCACGCGTAAAGCACCCAGATCCGCGTGGGCATTGCAGAGTTAGCGGCGCGATAGCCGCGCGTACCGGTCCCCCGCGTCAATATTAGCTTTAGAACGCCGCGTTGCACGCCACTGCTGCATCCGTGCGCCTCTTTTAGAAGCAAGCGCTCCTCGGGCCGCGGAAAGCCTAAACGCTCGCAGCCCAGGGCTAGACGCGAATAATGCCGGTCCCAATAGCTGAGTGTGCCTTTGACGATCGCCAGGGTTTCGAACAGACCATCGCCGTAGTGTAGGCCGCGATCCGACGCGTTAACGCAAGGATCCGGTTGCCCGTTGACCAGGATCGCCAGCGGCCCCGAGAACGCTGCGTGTTCGTTCAACGATTATCCGTCTCCAAGGCGAAGGCGCGCTGTACTGCGGAAACCTGTCCCCGATCAAAACCGGACTTAGAACGCACCCATGGGCGAATTACACCTTACGAAAGACCAGTGTCCCGTTGGTACCCCCGAATCCAAACGAATTCGAGAGCACGGTCGTTAATCTCATTCGTCTCGCTTCATTGGGAACGTAATCTAGATCACACTCGGGATCCGGGGTAAAGAGGTTAATCGTCGGCGGCGCCACTTGGTCGCGAAGCGCTAGAATGGAGAAGATCGCTTCTACCCCTCCCGCGGCCCCTAACATGTGCCCCACCATCGACTTCGTGGAGCTGACAGCAAGTTGACGGGCGTGATCTTTAAACACTAGTTTGATTGCATCCGTTTCTGCCTTATCCCCAGCGGGCGTGGAAGTGCCGTGCGCGTTGATATAATCGATTTCGTTCGGGTCGATAGCTGCATCCCGGAGGGCGAGTTGCATGCATCGCGCCGCACCCTGTCCTCCGGGAGAAGGGGCGGTCATGTGGTAGGCATCTGCATTGATGCCATACCCGGTGATCTCGGCGTAAATCCTAGCCCCACGCCTCGATGCAAGTTCGTACTCTTCAAGCACGATCACGCCGGCCCCATCGCTTAGCACGAAGCCATCCCGGTCACGGTCCCAAGGGCGGCTCGCGGTTTCCGGATCGTCGTTGCGGGTCGATAATGCACGGGCCGAGCAGAATCCCCCAAGTCCCGTAGGGGTCGTCGCCATTTCCGCGCCCCCCGCGAGCATCACATCGGCATCACCGCGTTCGATGATCCTGGCGGCATCGCCAATGCAATGCGTGCCAGTGGAGCATGCCGTGACAATCGCGAAGTTCGGTCCACGCAACCCGAATTTAATCGATAAGTTACCGGCGATCATGTTGATGATGTTGCTCGGGATATAAAAGGGTGAAATTTTTTTGGGCCCCCCATCCTCGATGATCAGCCGGCCCTGCTCTATTCCCCACAAGCCACCGATTCCGGCGCCGATCGCGACGCCGATGCGATCGGCGTTCTCTTCACGTACCTCGACGCCGCTATCCTGAAACGCTTGGATCCCCGCCGCGAGGCCATAGTGCATGAAGGGATCCATCTTTTTCACATCTTTGGGCGAGATGTAATCCGTCACGTTGAAATCGGTGATGGTCCCGCCGAATCGCGTTGAAAAACCTGACACGTCGAAATGCGTAAGAGGTCTGATACCGCTTTTGCCTGCAAGAATGCTTGCCCATGCGGCCTCAATGGTGTTACCCGCTGGACAGACGATACCCAATCCAGTTACAGCGATTCGACGTCTAGTCACTTTTTTTCACCCTTTTCGGTCCTCATAGAAAAGCCAAAGGCCGCGATAATAGGACCAATCACGCGGCCTTCTTAGCCGAGCATTATCGGTAAGACGTTATGCTACATGTCGAGTCACGTAATCGATGGCTTGTTGTACAGTAGTAATCTTTTCCGCCTCTTCGTCCGGGATCTCAGTTTTGAACTCTTCTTCCAGCGCCATTACCAGTTCTACCGTGTCAAGTGAGTCCGCTCCCAGATCGTCGACGAACGATGCTTCGTTGGTAACTTCTTCCTCTTTGACCCCGAGTTGCTCCACAACGATCTGCTTGACGCGTTCTTGTATATTACTCATAGCAAGGAATTCCTCCCTTCGGATAAGCCGTTGACCAACAGTGGATGGTAGTTTAGTGGAAATGAGACAAACTGCAACTGACATTAAAGTTATTTATACTTATCTTTCATAATATATTATAAAACCTATATATTATCTACTTATGCCATGTACATTCCGCCGTTGATATGCAGTGTTTGGCCGGTAATGTAAGCGGCTTCCGGTGAGGCAAGAAATGTCACGGCGGCGGCCACCTCCGCCGCGCTTCCCAAACGCTGAAGTGGAATGCTGTTCAACAGTTGTGCTCGCCGTTCCTCGGACAAGGCTCGGGTCATATCGGTGTCTATAAGACCCGGCGCCACGGCATTGACGGTAATTCCCCGTGATGCCACTTCGCGCGCTAAGGCCTTGGTAAATCCGATGATTCCCGCTTTAGCCGCCGAATAGTTGCATTGGCCCGGATTGCCGGTGACGCCCACGACCGAGGTGATATTGATGATCCGGCCGCGACGCGCTTTCATCATCCCGCGCAAACAGCCTTTTGAAAGCCGATACACGGAGCTCAAGTTGACCTCGATCGTCGCGTACCATTCTTCATCCTTCATGCGCAGGAGTAAATTGTCGCGCGAAATCGCGGCATTATTCACCAGTATTGTCGGTGCACACTCGATCTTGGCTAGCTCGGCCAGCAGCGCTGCAATGCTTTCGGGTTTGGCCACATCCAATAATACTGCTTTGCCTGTTAGCTTATTATTATTCAAAGCCTCATTTATACTTTCTAATCCCTGCTCAGAGGTTGCGGTCCCGATGACATAGGCCCCACGGCGGCCGAGACCTAGGGCGACGGCCTGACCTATCCCTCGACTTGCGCCAGTGACCAGCGCAACCTGCATGTCCGAAGTCATCGTAGAATAATCGTCTTAACTGAGTCGTGTGACAGGTGCCGAGGATAGGGAAACACCCAATACGAGCATCAATATTTCAGTAGCGTTGCACCCCAGGTGAAACCGCCACCAAAGGCTTCCAATAGTAGTGTCTCGCCTCGTTTAATCCGGCCGTCGCGCACTGCGGTGTCAAGTGCCAGCGGAACCGAAGCCGCGGACGTGTTGGCATGCTCGTCCACCGTCATGACCACGCGGCTTAATGGGAGCCGAAGCTTCTTGGCGGTGGCAACAATGATGCGTGCATTGGCCTGATGGGGCACCAACCAATCGATGTCCTCGGGCTGCAAGTTATTCGTTTCGAGGGCCTCATCCACGATTTGGTCGAGCGCCTTAACCGCCGCCTTAAAGACCTCGCCGCCTTGCATCTTAACGTAGGCCTCGCCATTGGCGAGGTGCTTAAAACCCTGAGACACGCCCGCGGGGACATGAAGTAAACGCTCGAAACGCCCATCCGAGTGTAAATGCGAGCTGAGAACGCCGGGGTTGTCACTGACTTCGATCACCACCGCCCCAGCGCCGTCGCCGAATAGCACACAGGTGCTCCTATCCGTCCAATCGATGATGCGCGAAAAAGTTTCTGCGCCGACCACGAGCGCGCGCTGCGCTGTGCCACATCTAATAAATTTATCTGCGATATCAAGCGCATAAATAAATCCTGTACATACCGCCTGTATATCGAAAGCCGCGCCTCGGTACATCCCGAGGCGTCCTTGCAGCAAACAGGCGGTGCTGGGGAAGATCCGATCCGGAGTTGTGGTCGCCAACACAATCAAGTCGAGATCGGCAACCGCGACACCAGCCGCTTCAATCGCCCGGCGCGCCGCCCGCTCAGCGAGATCACAGGTACTTTCACCCTCTGCGGCGATATGCCGTCTACGCACACCGGTCCGCGCCACGATCCACTCGTCGCTGGTGTCGATCATGCGCTCCAGATCGGCATTGGTCAGGATGCGCTCCGGCAGATACGCACCGGTACCGATGATGCGGGAATACCTCAAACAACCCGCCTCTGATGGAAGATCAGTTCGAGATCTTTGCTGATAAGGTCTGGTACGCGCTTCTCTACCTCCAAAACAGCCTCGTCGATGGCGTTTGCAAACGAGACTTGATCGGCGCTACCGTGACTCTTGATCACAATTCCCCGCAGGCCCAGTAAGCTCGCGCCATTATAACGACGGGGGTCGATGCGGCGCACGGCCGCTTTCAGTACCGGTCCCGATACCCACGCGGCCAAGCGAGTTAAAGGGGTGCGTAAAAATTCTTCCTGCGCGAAATGCAAAAACATGCGGCCCACGCCTTCGCTCGCTTTGAGCGCGATGTTGCCGACGAATCCGTCACACACGATCACATCGACCGACCCTTTGAAGACCGCGTCGCCTTCCACGAAACCAACATAGTTCAGATTGCTCCGCGATATCAAGACGGCCGCCTCCTTAACTCGTCCGTCTCCCTTTATTTCTTCCTCGCCCACATTCAGCAGTGCCACGCTCGGTGCTGGTTTATTGTCCACGGCGCTCGTCAAGGCGGAACCCATCAGTGCGAATTGCAGCAACTGCTCGGGGCTCGAATCCACGTTCGCGCCCAGATCGAGCACATGCGAATGGCCCTGCATGGCCGGTAAGGCGCAGCAGATCGCCGGCCGATCGATGCCCGGGAGCATCTTTAACACAAACCTGGCCTTGGCCATTAGCGCCCCGGTGTTTCCTGCACTCACACACGCATCGGCCTCGCCTTCTTTAACCAAGTCGATTGCCACGCGCATCGAAGAGTCTTTTTTGGTGCGCAGGGCTTGCGATGGCGATTCATCCATTTCCACCTGTTGCGTGGCATGGCGAATCGAAACCCGCGTACTTGGAATTCCTTGCTCGGTACTCAAGGCTTTGGTCAAGGTAGCCTCGTCCCCGACCAGAACCACGTGTAAATTCGCGTGCTTGCGTAAGGCCGCTCCCGCAGCCGGTACCACAGCCGGTGGTCCATGGTCTCCACCCATTGCGTCGATTGCGATTCGCATCTCGATCCCTTGCGTGTATGGCGTAGGGCTATGCCCTGTCAGGGTGTGCGGCGGCTCGCGCGAGCGCGGATGAACACTACGCGTCCCAAAGGACGTCCGGTTTTCAGCGGCTCAGGCCTCCTTCTCTTTCCTGATCGAATGGATGATTTTTTTCCCGCGATAATACCCATCCGGACTAATGTGATGACGTCTATGCACTTCACCGCTTTGCGGCTCGATGGAGAGCGCTGTCGGTGTAAGTTTGTCGTGTGAACGACGCATGTCGCGTCTCGAGGCGGACTTGCGATTTTGTTGTACGGCCATAAGTCAGTTTCCGTTAGTGTGAAGGTTAATACGTGTGCAAAAGTCCGACGCCTCCGCGAGCGGGCTCTTACTCGCGTGTGTGGCAACAGTCGCGCCACACCGGCCGTCGGGATGCGTGGGCGCGATTGGGAGCGCGAGTATCAGCTCGTCTTCGATGACCTCAAGAAACGATGTGGGCCCCCGCGTCATGCGTACCATCTCATATTCAGCGTCCGGTTCAATCTGACTTGCCTCCTCGACAAATTGTAGTTTCAGGCCCGAGCGTACCGGCAGCTCCATCTGCTCCATACAACGCTGGCAACGGACGGTAAGCGTACCTGACACCTCACCGCGCACACGATGCAAGCCCTTTTCAGTGTCGAAAAACGCCGCTTCGACCGCAACGGATCCATCGCAGGACTCGATGCACTCCGCGAGACGCGTCATGTTCGTGAGCCGCATTAGGCCGCGTAGGCGGCGCCCCTGCTCAGCGAGCTGTGCCGGATAGATATATTCAGGGAGCTCATCCATTAGGATATATTATATTGCAGTTACCGGAGCGGAAGAATATCGGCCTCTGTGTCGCGCCGGGGTCCGAGGCCCGTCGCGACGGACTCGTCACGCGATGCAGAGCCGTTATCGAAAAGTACCATCGCACCCGCCACCGCCTTTTCAAACAACTTGCGGTAGACTAAATATTTTCCTACTCTTCGCGCAAGTTTTTCACCGGGACGCAAAAGATGGAGTTTAACGCCGTCGCGCACTTTATACGGCAGCACTTTCGGCATTTTAATGCCGCTGCATTAGTGGACGCCTCCGCGGGTTACAACAAGCACTTGGAGGAAGGTGGGCACATGCTGATTACGCTCGCCGGTGCGATGAGCACGGCCGAGCTCGGCCTGTCGCTGGCGGAGATGATCCGCTGCGATAAAGTACATGCAATCTGCTGCACAGGCGCGAATTTAGAAGAAGATCTCTTCAACCTCGTGGCCCACGAACACTACGTCCGTATACCTCACTATCGCGACTTGACCTCCGCGGACGAATGTTCACTCTTGGAACGCCATTTAAACCGCGTCACGGACACTTGCATTCCGGAACATGAGGCGATCAGGCGGATCGAGGCTGCGGTCCTTGACGAATGGACGGCGGCCGACCACTCTGGCCGGCAACGTTTTCCCCATGAGTTCCTGTATCGCATCCTGCGCGAAGAGCGCCTGAAGACGGCTTATCAAATCGATGCCAAGGACAGTTGGCTGTTGGCAGCGGCGCAGAAAAACCTGCCAATCTTTGTTCCCGGTTGGGAAGATTCAACGCTCGGTAATATTTACGCCGCACACTGCATTCAAAAGGATATAAAAAACGTCCATACCGTGCGTACCGGGATCGAGTACATGATCGCGCTCGCGGCATGGTATCAGAGCACCGCGGCCGAACATTCCGTCGGTTTTTTCCAGATTGGCGGCGGGATTGCCGGGGACTTTCCCATCTGTGTTGTTCCCATGTTGGAACAGGATTTAAAGCTAAAGAACATACCGCGCTGGGGTTACTTTTGCCAGATCAGCGATTCCACAACCAGTTTTGGGTCCTACTCGGGCGCTGTTCCAAACGAGAAAATTACCTGGGGGAAATTGGCGGTAGAGACACCGAAATATATCATCGAGTCGGACGCTACGATCGTAGCGCCGCTCATCTTCGCCTGTGTGCTGGCGAATGGCGGCTAAAGCTTAATGACCGAGACCGAAGCATCGCTATGAGTTCCGTCAAAGAGCTTGAGTCAACAACTGAGGCCGCCGGGGACGGGCGCGTAGATTGGAGCGTCGAAGATGCGGAGGAGTTGTACCGTGTCAAGGCTTGGGGCGAATCGTTTTTTTTCATCAACGGGGACGGTCACGTCGCCGTCAGACCCATGCAGCAACAGGCCTTGTCGATCGATATTTACACCGTGGTCCAAGATCTGCGGCAGCGTAATGTTTCGTTTCCCGCTCTGATTCGCTTTCAAGATGTTCTCCAAAGCCGTGTCGTGCGCTTGAATAAGGTCTTCATCAAGGCCATCCGTGATTCTGGATACCGTAACCGGTATCAAGGTGTATATCCAATAAAAGTTAACCAGTTACACGAAGTAGTTGAGGAAGTACTTGAAGCTGGTCGCCCCTATGGGATGGGACTCGAGAGCGGATCGAAGGCGGAGTTAGTGGCGGCCCTTCCTCATCTCGAACAAGACGGGGCGCTACTGATCTGCAACGGCTATAAAGACGAGATAATGCTCCGGCTCATCCTCTCCGGCCAGCAGATTGGTCAAAATGTCATCCCGGTCATAGAGAAATATGGGGAATTCGAGCATCTGCTACGCGTTGCTCAGACAATGAGTGTGCGGCCCCGCTGCGGCGTGCGGGTACGCCTCGGGACCAGCGGTTCCGGGAAATGGGCCGAATCGGGCGGGGATCAATCGAAGTTCGGGATCTCTATTCCGGAACTGCTCATGCTGATTCAACGCTTGAAAGAAACCAATCATACCGATGCGCTGGTGCTGCTGCATTTCCACCTGGGAAGCCAGATCTCCGATATCCAAATCGTCAAGCAAGCCGTCAAGGAGATCACCCAGGTCTACGCCCAGCTTCTCAAGCGTGGCGTACCGCTTCAGTACCTGGATGTAGGCGGCGGCTTGGGGGTCAATTACGGAGCTGGTTACTCGGGCGATCACGATGGGGTCAATTACGCGCTGCAAGAGTATGCCAACGCGGTGGTTTATTCCGTCAAGGAAGTCTGCGACGAGGAGCAGGTGGTGCATCCGATTCTAATTTCGGAAAGCGGCCGGGCTATTACCGCCCATCACTCGGTATTGATCGTGGAAGCGCTAGGCAGCTATAGCAAGGATCTCGTGGATCCCGCATTCACCCCGTCGGTAGATATCAACCCGACGGTCCACGAACTGTATGAAATCCTAGCTAGGATAAAAGAAGCCGCCGATCGCAGAGACGAGCGGCACTTATCGGACTTGCGCGAAGCTTTCCACGACGCGGTCGAAAAACGTCAGGAAGCGGATACCTTGTTTGGTCTGGGGTATCTCCCAATCGAAGAAAAGGCACTGGCCGAACGACTGTATTGGTCGGCCTGTAAAGCGATACACGAACGGATCGAGCGCCTCGCGCCCGAGTCGGTCCCCGCCGAACTGCTTGCGCTCAACGACCATCTCGTCGATCAATACCTGTGCGATTTCTCCGTCTTTCAGTCCATTCTCGATCATTGGTCTATTGGACAAGGATTCCCGATTATGCCGTTAAGGTGTTTGAATGAACGGCCTGATCGGCGCGCCGTGCTCGTAGATCTCACATGCGATTCGGATGGCAAGGTGTCCCATTACGTCTCATCGAATTCCGACAAGCGGTTTCTCGAAGTCCATGATCTCGTCGGTAAAGAACCTTACTATTTCGGGTTTTTCCTCATGGGTGCCTATCAGGACATCATGGGTGATTCGCACAACCTCTTCGGCCGCGTCGCCGAGGCTCACGTGTACGCCGACGCCGAAGAGCCTGGGGGTTATTATATCGAGAAAATTATACCGGGCACCTCGATCCAGGACCAGCTAGCCTTGGTTCAATACTTTCCGAACGATCTTCACCGCCGGATGAATAATCTCATCCGCCAAAAGATCGAGAAGGGCATCATTCGTCCCAAGGCCGGAGTGGAGTTGTTAGAGCAATACATGGATTGTTTCTCGCAAAGCACTTATTACAAGCCAGTGGACTGATCGCCAAGACGGTAAGCCCTCGGTGCATCCCATCAAGACCCTCAATCTTGGTCTCATCCAGATGCGCTGCGGTGAGGATCCGAGTGCCAACCTTTCCAGGGCGTTGGCGATGACGCGCCAAGCGGCCCGGGAAGACGCCGATATCGTCTGTCTGCCGGAGTTGTTCCGTTCGCGTTATTTCTGCCAGACCGAGGAGCACCGATTCTTCGCTTTGGCCGAACCGGTGCCGGGCCCCTCGACCGAAGCGTTCTCAGCGCTAGCTAAGGAGACCGGGATCATCGTTATCGTGAGCCTTTTCGAGCGTCGCGCACCCGGTCTGTACCACAATACCGCGGCCATAATCGATGGGGATCGCGGGGTTCTCGGAACCTACCGGAAAATGCATATTCCCGATGATCCAAGATATTTTGAAAAATTTTACTTTACGCCGGGGGATCTCGGCTTCCTCGCCTTTCGAACTTCGCGTTGCCGCCTGGGTGTTTTGGTGTGCTGGGATCAGTGGTACCCAGAGGCCGCGCGGCTGACGGCGCTGCGTGGCGCCGAGATTTTGTTTTACCCGACGGCAATCGGCTGGCATCCCGAGGAAAAAGAGACTTACGGCATGCCGCAACACCAGGCCTGGGAGATCTCGCAGCGCGCCCATGCCATTGCCAACGGATGTTTCGTCGTGGCGGTTAACCGCACTGGCTTCGAGCAGACGCCCGCGGCCTCTTCCGGGCATGGCATCGAGTTTTGGGGACAAAGCTTTGTGTGCGCACCGAGCGGCGCCGTGCTCTCGCGCGCGCCGGTTGCCGAGGAAACCATCCTTGTCACGCCAATCGACCTCGGCCAGACGGAGCAGGCCCGTATCCACTGGCCGTTCCTGCGTGATCGCCGGATCGATGCCTACGGTGATCTAAGCCGCCGTTTCATTGACCAATAAGGTTCTAACTTTACGGGCTGCGGGCTCGCCGCTAACATGCTCCCCGCAACCTTTCCCGGAGTCCCTCATGACTTATTGCATCGGTATGCTCGTAGACGCGGGTTTGGTGTTTCTCTCTGATTCGCGCACCAACGCGGGGGTCGATCACATCAACACCTTCCGCAAAATGAATGTCTACGAGCGGCCGGGGGATCGTGTCATCGTGCTCCTATCCTCCGGCAACCTCGCCATCACCCAGTCGCTTCTATCGTTCCTGAAGGAACGCCTTGCAAACGAGGAGGCGCGCAATCTGTGGAACGTGCCGAATCTCTTCGAAGGGGCCCGCCATGTCGGCGAAATGTTGCGGGAAGTGTATAAGCGCGATGCGGAGGCGCTGCAGGAATTTAACATTGAATTTAATGCCGCGCTCATTCTCGGCGGCCAGATCCGCGGCGAGGAACCGCGCATGTTCAGCATCTATGCGGCCGGTAACTTCATCGAGGCTACTCCCGAGACGACTTATTTTCAGATAGGGGAGTCGAAGTACGGTAAGCCCATCATCGACCGCATTCTCAACCACCGTACGACCCTCGACGAGGCGGCTAAATGTGCTCTGATCTCCATGGACTCCACTATCCGCTCCAACCTATCGGTGGGTCCGCCGCTGGATCTCGCATGTATCCGCCGTGACGAGCTATGCGTGCTGCGGCGTCTCAACATCGATGCCGACAACGCATACTTCAGCATGATTCGCACACGTTGGGGCGAAGGCCTGCGCCAGGCTTTCGGTGAGCTGCCCGATCCCGGGTGGTTCAAGGATGCTTGATTCCGAGCCGGGCTGCGCGTTTTTCTGATACAAGCAAAATCAGTCGCCATCACCTTGCTGGTCACGGCAGCATGCGCAACCGCGGGATCCCATCCCGGCCCTCGGGCAATGAATTGCGTGGCAGCGTATTGACGCGTTAGTCCAGCGCCACGCGCCACTGCAACAGCACTTGACCGAGTTCCGGATCGCCGGTGCCCGTGGTGCCAAAAAGCTCTAGTTTCAAGCTCTGATAGCGGTTCAATCGGTAATTGATCCCATCGCGCAAGAAGTTTTTCACGAAACCCGGCAATAGCGCGAGCAGGCCATTCTCCGCGGTGCCTGAATTCTCTTTGAACGAAAAAGGCGATCCGTTACCAATATCGAGAGGTTCGGCGTTGGTCTTGGCGCTACAGCTTATCAGCAGGATTAGACACAGCATGCACAACAGGCGCGGATCCGCATCTCGGGACCGCTTTAAGGATCCACACGTTTTTAGAGCCATCTCGTATCCCCCTCGGACAACAAGTGCGCCGGTGCGCTGAGGGTCCAGGCAAGCTGTCCTTAGCTTCTGACAAGATCCCGACAACGAGGTGGCGTATGACCCGTAAGTGCAATCGCTGCGCCACAGGTTTTTAATGCTCCCACACCGACAGATAGCTCAAGATTTCGGGCGGATCTGGAAGGCCGCGCACGTTAGCGCAATTTGGTGCTCATAGCGGATGAAAACCGGAGACTACAAGGTCCATGGACATGCCGGGTGGCATTTCCAATGAAGCGTTGGACCTTTGCAACGATTTTATTTTGTTGTAGCGTATGAGGAAAACAACGAGGAGAAACCCTATGCGCGCACGAAAATTCGCGGCTTTTGTCGGCTTGGCGTTGGTCTGTCTCAGTCCTCAGCTTGTATACGCGCTCGATGCCGTCGCAGTCGAAGGCGGCAGCGGTGATGACGGGATTAACCGGTATGGGATCGCCTTGCAATGGGATTGGGGGGTGCAATGGCTGCCGCTCGGGGACTGGCATCTCGGAGGGTACTGGGAGCTGAGCGCCAGTTACTGGGACGGGGACGATGGCCGTACCGGTAACGATTCCCTGGGCGAGTTCGGCTTGACCCCGGTGTTCCGCTGGCAGACACGATCGCCGGTCTACGGCGTGATGCCCTATTTAGAAGCAGCTGTCGGTGTCCACGGCATGACGGATACCGAACTGGGGGACAAGAACTTCGATACGGAATTCGCCTTCGGATCACATGGGGGAGTCGGCATACGCTTCGGGCACGAGGGCCAATACGAGATCAGCTACCGGTATCAGCATCTGTCGAATCTCGGGATCGGCGATTCTAACCCCGGCATCAATTTCCATTTAGCGCGATTGAGCTATCATTTTTAGTCACGCGGCCGGCAGCCGCCGAGATTCTTCGCAGGTGAGGAGAAACTCCAGCACCCCGGTCAAGGGGCGATCGGCGACATAGGCATCGGCGCAGCGCTGCACCGCTTCGCGCCGGACTACCCCCCCGAAACCGACGGTGAAGATACCGTAGGCGGCGGGGTCGAGATCCGTGATCCCATCCCCGATGATGGCCGCCCGACGGTCTTGTGCCACGCGATGGCAAACGACGCCCTTGCCCCCGGAACGCGTCAGGGGCGAGGATTCGTCATAACCGGCGTAGTTACCGGAGGCATCATGAAACACCTCCACCGCATGCACGCGAGCGAAAGGGATGGACAGGACGGCGGCGAGCGGCACGACTGCCTGGCGGATCCCGCCGCTGACGATATGCACCTCTTTGCCGAGCCAGATCAATGCGGCTACCACCGCTCTCGCCCCCGGAACTTCCGCGGCCACGTACTGATTTCCTAACCAGGTGATCGCCTGGCGATCCGGCCGGAGCGTCTCAAGGCGCCGGGCATAGATCGCCTCGAGAGTTTGTTGTCCCTCCATGGCCGCGCGAGTGAGTACGCTGATTTCGTGCTCGCGGCCCGCGCGTGCCGAAAGCGCATCGATGCCCTCGATCGCACTCAAAGTGCTGTCGCAATCGAAAAAAATGACCTCGAACCCGGCGCGCGCCGCCATACCGCCCGGCGGATTACAAGCTCACTTGATATACCTGGTGGATGGCCAGGAGTTGCGCGATTCGATCGCGCGTCGCTTTCGGTAACGGCCGCGAGATCCCGATCACCGCGATCGCCTCCGGACCCTGAGCGATACCGACCTGCATGCGTGAGATGTTGACGTTATCCTGCCCGAGCAAGGTACCCAAGGCCCCGACCACGCCCGGACGATCCTCGTGGCGCGTGATCAATAAGGTCCCCTCGAGCACGGTTTCCACCTCGTAGTCGTCGATGCGGACAAGACGGGGATGTCTGTCACCGATCAAGGTGCCTGCAACCGAGGTCGATCCGCCGTTGTAGTTTCCGGCCGCGGTGATAAGCGACACATATTCCTCGGTCTCCTCGGAGCGGCTTTCGACCAACGAGATCCCTTGGCGGTGCGCGAGATGACACGCGTTTACGCGATTCACCGGAATCGACAGCTCACCCTCCAATAGACCGACCAGGAGCTCGCTTGAAAGCGGCCGTGAATCGAGCTCCGCCGCGCGTCCCCTTAACGTTACCTCGACCCGGGTCAGAGGTTGCGAGGTTAAGGCCGCCAGGACTCGCCCGAGGCGGCGGGCCAGCGCGAGATAGGGGTGCAGGCGCTTAAGATCCTCGGCCGGAATCCGGGGCAGATTGACCGCGTTGATCGCCTCTCCGGTTTCCAGAAATTGCGCGACCTGCTTGGCGATGGCGAGACCCGCGGCAAGTTGGGCTTCGGCCGTGGAGGCGCCGAGGTGCGGCGTCAGCACGATTTTGGGATGTTCTATGAGAGGCGATCCGAACGGGGGTTCTTGTTCAAAAACGTCCAACGCGGCACCGGCAAGCTTGCCTTTGTCCAAGGCCTCGATCAGCGCCGCTTCGTCAACCAGGCCGCCACGGGCGCAATTGATGAGCCGCGCTCCGACCCGCATGCTTGCCAAGCGCTCGGCGTTGATAAGACCGCGGGTCTTGTCGCTGAGGGGACAATGGAGGCTCACATAATCCGACTGTTCGAGCAGTTCCTGGAGGGCGACCGCTTCGACGCCTTCGTGCAGCATCACCTCGCGCGTCACCAAGGGATCGTAAGCGATGACGCGCATCTTGAGCCC
>JBOIDM010000358.1:0-13424 GCA_050740575.1 Gammaproteobacteria bacterium | reverse complement strand
AGCGGCTGATGGCGACCGATTCGTTGAGCGGGTAAACACCCATCATTTCAAACTGCCGCAGCACCGCCGTGCCGTAGGAGGTTACCGACGCGCCGATGCGGGGGATCACGGCATCGAACTCTTCATGATGCTGCCCCTTGTAATGAATACTCGGGTGATGGGAAGTGATATTCATATAGCAGCGGAGCACATCGAGGGTCCGCACTTCATGGCGGTGCTGCTTAGCGGCCTCCACCAAGCGGCGGGTCGAGTAGAGTTTCGGATTGCGCGATAGAATGGCAATCTTCATGGAGGCGGCTCGGCAGCCGGTAAGCCCTGGCTCGATTGGAGATAAACACGGCGTAAGGCGCGGCCGCCGATGAAGGATTTCGCGGGATCCACGATCAGCCCCCCGGCCGCCATCGCCGTGCGCCCAAGCAACAGGCGGAATAGCATGTCCTCGCGATTGGTGAGTGTAATTTCAATCGGCCAGGCTCTGTCCATGAAGCGCACGATGGAGCGAATGACAAAGCGTTGCTCGCGGTGTCCACCCGAATCGCTCACGGTGCGACTATCCACGACGTCCGCGGTGCACACCCGCGTAATATCGGTCCGGTATTGCAAGGGATGCAGCCAGAATTTAACCTTGAGGTGTCCAGCGGCTTCATAGGTGTACAGTTTGAAGGTATGCAGCGCCGAGCTGCGCGCGCCGCTGTCCATCTTGGCCTTGATGGCGGGGACCCGGAGTTCCGGAAACGCAACCCACTCCCGCCACCCGACATGGATCGGTGGACCGGCCAGGTCGCAATACGGCTCGGCGAGGGCCCTCGTTTTCTTTGCCATGGGGTGTACTGTCAAACGCGGTTTGCGAGCGGGGACTATTCTTGCACGGTTTTATTGACTTTCGCGGTCGCTTCCCCGTGGCCGTGACGTGGGTGCAGCTCGATGGCCGCGGCGTGCGATCTGAACTGGAGCCGGTGCAGTCGGGCATAGGTTCCGTGGCGCCGGAGGAGCTCGTCGTGGCTGCCGATCTCTTCGATTTTTCCGTGCTTCAGCACGATGATGCGATCCGCGTTTTCTATCGTCGATAAACGGTGAGCGATGATGATGCACGTGCGTCCCCGGCGCAGGGTATCCAGTGCCGCCTGAATGTGCTGCTCGGAGATGGAATCCAACGAGGATGTCGCTTCATCCAGGATCAAAAGGGGAGCATCCTTGAGAATGGCGCGCGCGATAGCAAGCCGCTGACGTTGGCCGCCGGAGAGCCGAACGCCATTTTCGCCGATCAAGGTGTCTAACCCCTCCGGCATCGTCGCGATGAAGTCGCTGACATGCGCCGCCTCGACCGCCCTGAGTATGTCCGCCGCGCTCGCCTCGCGCATCGCGCCGTAGGCGATGTTGTTGCGGATCGTGTCATTGAATAACAGCACCTCCTGGGTCACGAGGGCAATATTCCGTCTGAGAGCGTTCAAGCTCAGATCGGCAATGTCCACGCCATCGAGCAGGATGCGTCCCCGGCTAGGGGGATAAAACCGCGGCAGCAGATTGGCGAAGCTTGATTTCCCGCTACCCGAGGGCCCCACCAACGCTATGGTCTCGCCCGCTTGAATCTTGACCGAGATCCCGTTCAGCGCCGGACTGAGGTGCGGCTCATAGACAAGGCTGACGTTTTCATATTCGATGTCCCCGTGTGCCCGTTTGCAATCCCTCGCTCCGCTGTCCGGTTCCGGGGCCTCATCAATCAGGCTGAACACACTTTGTGCCGCCGCCAAACCGCGTTGCAGATGCTCGTTGATCCCCGTGATGCGCTTAATGGGCGGTAGCAGTAAAGTCATCGCGGTAAAAAAAGCGACAAAATCACCGATGGTCAGCGTGCCGGCTACCGATAAGGTGGCCGCCAGGTAGGTGACCGCCGCTAAGACCACCGCCATCAGTGCTTGGATGATCGGGACATTGGCGGCCGAGACTGTCGCGATCTTCATCGTGAACTTTCGGTTGTCATTCGCTGCCCGGTGGAAGCGCCCCGTTTCGTGATCTCGCCCCTGATAGATCTTGACCGCCTTATGGCAATCGATAGCTTCCTGGGCCACTTCCGTGATGGCGCCCATGGAGTGTTGCACTCTCTGACTCATCAGACGTAAACGCCGGCTCGCGCCTAAGATCACCAAACCGACCACGGGCGCGACGATGAGCACCGTCAACGACAACATCCAGTTCAGGTACAACATGTAGCAGAACAAGCCTAGCACCGCGAGTGAATCTTTCACCAGCACGGTCAAGCCCCGCGTTGCGGCTTGCGCCACCTGCGCCACGTCGAAGCTGAGCTTAGAGATCAAGACGCTGGAATTGGTGGTGTCGAAATAAGCCGAGGGCAGCATCACCAACTTGCGAAACATCTGCTGGCGAAGATCCAGCACGACTTTCTGGGCGACCCAGTTCACCGACACATCGCTGGCATAGGTGATCCCACCGCGAAATAAGAAGAGTAAAACAAGGAGACCCGGTACCGTCAGCCGTGCGCCGGCGTCCTGCTCAATGAAGCTGCCGTCGAGCAAGGGCTTGAGCAAAGCCGGCAAGAGGGGTTCGGTGCATGCCAGGAGGATCATGCTGAGGAGGGAGATCGCGAACGTACTCTGATAGGGATGGACAAATCGCAGAAGGCGCAGGTAGAGCGTTCGGCTATCGATCACAGGGGCGTCCGCCCTAGCGCTACCTATCGAGGGATTGCTGCCCGAGCGTGAACCGTTCCCCGCCGCCTTACTTTCGGCTCGCATTCCATGCTCCCCGCGGATGGACCCTAGAAAGTAACTTCGCAAGCGCGCAGTATATACGTTCCCAGTTTGGAATAAGGCAATGGTTGCGTGTCGATAAAACATCCGATCGTCGCGGTGACCGGTTCATCAGGCGCGGGGACGACCTATATGCGGCGTGCTTTCTTGCACCTGTTTCGCCGCGAACAACTCCAACCGGCCATCATCGAAGGGGATTGTTTTCATCGTTACGATCGTTCCGAGATGCAAACCGCGGCGGAACAGGCGGAGCGGGAAGGCCGTCATTTAACCCATTTCGGTCCAGAGGGAAACCTTTTCGACGAGCTCGAATGCTTGTTTAAGCGTTATGCGGACACTGGCCACGGTTGCCGCCGATATTATGTCCATAACGAAGAGCAGGCGGCTCGCCACCGCCAACCGCCGGGAACCTTTACGGCGTGGGAGGAACTGCCGCCAGACACCGACTTGTTGTTCTATGAAGGACTCCACGGGGCATTAATAACCGATTCGGTGAACGTTCTCCGCTACATTGATTTATGTATCGGCGTCGTACCGATTATTAATCTTGAGTGGATCCAAAAAATTCACAGGGATCGGGCCGTGAGGGGCTACACGACTGCGTCGGCAACGCGCATGATCCTCAATCGCATGCACGACTATGTCTACTATATCACGCCGCAATTTTCGCGCACGGATATCAACTTTCAACGTGTACCGATCGTGGACACCTCGAATCCCTTCGCCGCCGAGGAAATCCCAGGCGATGAAGAGAGCTTTGTCATCATTCATGTTCGAAATGTGAAGAAGTTGCAAGTCGACTTCCGCTATTTAGTCGAGGTATTGGATGGCGCCTTCATGTCGCGGCATGACACGATTGTGGTGCCGGCCGGAAAAAAAATTCTAGCCATCGAATTTATCATTACACCCGTTCTCGATCGCTTGATGAAGCGGCGCTCTCAGGCTGCATAAGGCAAAGGTGAGACGCATGGGCAAGTGTAAATGCGAATCGACATCGTTATCATGTATGATACAATACGTACCATCCCCAGAACGGTAATCAACCCATGAACCTAGGAAACCTTTCCGCCGGTGACGTTGCAATCGTGGTGAAAGTCCGGTCTCACTCCGCGGCCGTGATTGACCAACTCGCCTCCCGCGGAATACACCCCGGGGCGCAGATCTCGGTTTTGCGCCAGGGGGACCCCATCGCAGTCGCCTTGGAGGAAACGCGCTGGGCAATGAACAAAGAGCACGCGGAGTATGTAGAGGTATCCGTGATCGAGGCGCCTTGTCTCATCTAAGCATGCGGAAGTGCCGGCCCGAGCCGGTGCAGGAACTTACGCTGGCAGATCTAAAGCCCGGCCAGCGGGCAAGAGTGGTCGGGTTCTCGAAGGCGAATCCCTTGGTGCAGCGCATTATGCAGCTTGGGCTGATCGCCGGCTCAATGGTGACCTATGTGCGCGCAGCCCCTGCAGGAGACCCTATCGAAATCAATGTGTTAGGATACTGCCTTTGCATGCGCAAGAGCGAGGCACGCATGATTTTAGTCGAAGACGTCGCATAATCGCCCCGTTGCCCGAGAAATGGAGTGGACTCGTTGTCTTCGAACCGGGCTGAGCGAAAACGACCGACGATCGCGATTGTTGGAAACCCAAACGTCGGCAAGAGCACGGTTTTCAATGCCCTCACGGGGTTACGCCAAAAAGTAGCCAATTATCCCGGTGTCACGGTAGAACACCGACTCGGGATCCTGAGCATCGTCCACAGAGAGATCCATCTAGTCGATCTTCCTGGGATGTATTCCTTGTCCGCGCAGTCGCCGGATGAAATGGTCGCCTTGGATGTTTTACTGGGCCGGATCCCGGATCTGGGACCTCCCGATGCGATTTTAATTGTCGCCGATGCGTCTAACCTCAGGCGTAATCTTTTCTTAGCCAGCCAGATCCTGGAGCTCGGGCTGCCGGTCCTCGTCGCGTTAAATATGATGGACATCGCGCGATCGAGAGGGATCGCTCTGCACGTCAACTACTTAGAGCATGATCTTCAGTGCACTGTGATCCCGGTAGTTGCGTCTCGATCGGAGGGCATTGAGGCGCTGCGGTCGGCAATAGGCCGGGCTCTGCGTCACCCTCGCGCCTCGGGCCTGGCGCTGATGCCCGCGATCAAGGATGCAGCCGGCAGGCTCGCAGATGAGTTCCGTCCGCTAGGGCGCAGCATCGCCGCGTATGACATCGAGCGCGCCTTGATTGACGAGGGCGGGATGGCGCTTGAGCGACTGCGCCAGGCGGTGGGTACCGAGGTGGCGGAGCGCTTGAGTGAGGCGCGCGCGGCACTTGGGTTTGCGACCGAATCGCTGGCCGCCGCTGACGCGCGTTGTCGCTACGCCTGGATCAACAACATCCTCGCCCGGGCCGAGACGCGCTCTGATAGACCCCGCGTTTGGTCCGATCGCGTCGACCGGTTGCTGAGCCATCCTCTGCTCGGGACGGTGCTGTTTTTAGGCGTTATGGCACTTGTATTTCAAGCCGTATTTTCGTGGGCGACGCCGATGGTGGACGGGATCGACGCGCTGACGCGCCAGCTCGGGGAATTCGTTTCGCGGCAGCTTCCCGAGGGGGCGCTAGCGAGCCTCATCGTCGATGGCATGATTGCAGGTGTCGGGAGTGTCGTCGTATTTCTTCCCCAGATCCTCATCCTGTCGGTGTTCATAATCTTACTGGAAGATACGGGGTATATGGCTCGGGCCGCGTGTCTCATGGATCGCTTGATGCGCTTCTGCGGTTTGTCGGGCCAATCCTTTATCCCGATGCTATCGAGCTTTGCCTGTGCGGTGCCAGGGATTATGGCGACGCGCGTGATCGCCGATCCGCGCGATCGTTTGGCGACCATTCTTGCCGCGCCGTTTATGACCTGCTCGGCAAGACTACCGGTTTATACGCTCTTGATCTCGGCGTTCGTACCCGACAAATCCTTGGCGCATGGCCTGCTGAGCCTTCAGGGTCTGGTATTGCTCGGCCTCTATCTGATCGGGATCTTGGGCGGTGCGGGTACGGCGTTGCTCCTCAAGCGCACGGTCCTGAGAGGGCCGACGCCGGCATTTCTGATGGAGTTGCCGCCGTATCGCTGGCCCCGATTACGCTCAGTCATCCTCCGCCTTGTGGAGCGTATGCGGGTGTTTTTGGTGCGCGCCGGTGGCATCATCTTCACGGTGGCCGTGATCGTCTGGGCGCTTGCGTACTTTCCGCACCCGAGCGCGATCCATCACCGCCACGAAAGCCAGCGCCTCGATGCTGCCGCCAAACTGAACGGCGATGCGCTTACAAAAGAGCGCCAGGAGATCGACAATCGGGAAGCTGCGGCGTTTCTAGAGCAAAGTGTGCTGGGCCGTATCGGCAAGACCGTGGAACCGCTTTTCAGTCCCCTCGGTTGGGACTGGAAGGTCGCGGCAGCGGTGATCGCATCCTTTCCCGCGCGCGAGGTCGTGATCGCGGTTCTTGGGACAATTTACGCCGTGGGTTCGGACGTCGACCCCGCCGACAACAGCTTGAGTAATAGGTTGCAGAACGCCTCTTGGCCGGACGGGCGCAAGGTTTTTACTTTTTCTATGGCCTTGGGACTGATGCTGTTCTATGCTTTTTGCCTACAATGCACCGCGACCGTGGCCATAATTAAACGCGAGACCAATTCGTGGCGCTGGGCCGGTTTTGCATGGGTCTACATGACCACGCTTGGTTATGTCAGCGCGTTCGTGTGTTTTCAGTTTGTGACTAGCAATTAGGCTGACGCATCTGGCGATGAACGCGGAACTGCAAGAGCTGTTAGCATTGATTTTGGTCGGCGTCGTGGGTTTGCTTAGCGTGCGCCGTTTTCGCCGCGGGCGCCGGGCCAAGGCGGCGAGTGGGGGCGGGTGCTGCGGAGCTGCAGCAACTCCTGCCGAATACGAAATCGACATCACCGCGATCGCGAGACGCCGACAAGCTTCAAAGAACGCCGGGCCTGCGGCGCATTAACTCGGCGTTTTTCCTCAGCTTCAGAAAAATTTCTGCTGGCTGCGTGCGTGCAGCAATTACTATAATATCGCCAATAATAACTAGCGGGAGGCAGTATGCGCTCGATACTCGTGATGAATCCAAAGGGAGGGTGCGGTAAGTCCACGATCGCGACGAATCTCGCCGGGTATTACGCTGAGAGAAAGAAGAACGTCGTCTTGGTGGACTATGATCCGCAGGCTTCGACCATGGACTGGCTAGCCGCGCGCCCAGAAGACCGCCCTAAAATTCACGGCATAGCCGCTTGGAAGGACGCCGTGCGCGTCCCGAGGGATGCGGAGATTGCGATCATGGACTCGCCCGCGGGGCTGCACGATCCTCAGATGCTGAGCGAGTTCTTGCGCCGCGCCCAATCAGTCATTATTCCTTTATTACCGTCTCCGATGGACATTCGCGCGGCCTCGCGGTTTTTAAGCGAATTGATGGTCTTGCGCCGGGTGGTCAACCAGGAGGTAAGAATCGCAACGGTCGCCAATCGTATGCGGGACCACACGCTCGCGGCCCTGAGCCTCTCCGAGTACCTTGACAGCTTGCGGCTTCCCGACGGACACAAGCTGCCCTGTCTCGCGGTCATGCGAGCAAGCCAAAACTATGTGCGCGCGGCCGACCGGGGGCTCAGCATCTTTGAGTTCGCGCGCTCCGTAACCTTACAAGATCGCGAGCAGTGGGCGCCGTTACTGCGTTGGCTCAATAGCAGCCGGAGCCAACCTTAGAGAAGATCAACCTTCACTCGCTACCACCGGTAGCGATGTTCCGGCCGCGCGCGCCGCCAATTCCAAGCCTAGCCGCCGATGCTCGGTCGCGCCGTCGGGATCTCCGATATGGTCCAGCGTTTCCGCCAGGAGCCAATACGCTTCGGGTGCCGGGTCTCGTTTGATGCATGCCTCGAGGTAATAACAGGCTTTCCCCCATAGCTCGCTCCTATAGCAGAGCCTGCCTAAACTAAGCAGCAGCGTTGCATCGTCGCCATGGCCGCCTAGCCATTTTTCCGCCGCGTTGATCTGCGCGGCTAAGTCCTCGCTAGGCATGAGCCCGTAACGTTTCACCAGCGCCGGGTCCCAATCGCTCTTTAGAGCTTTTTGGATCAGGGGGATGGCCTTGGACCCTTGGCCGAAGGCTTGTGCGCGAGCGGCGTAGACCTCGATGATCGCGGGGTGGCGACGCAGCGTGTTCGGGATCCGGGACCACACGGCCGAGAGCCCGTCCGCGTCCTGGGCATTGGCCAATAGTTCCACATAGGCATCGGTTTGACGCGCTAGGATTTCCTCCGCACTACAGATCTTACGCTGTTTTAGAGCTGGCAGCAGATCCAACAGCTGCCCCCAGTCTTGCATCTGCGTAAGGAGCCGCAGCGAAAGTTTCAGCACCCGAGGATGGGAGGAGTTGATTGCGCGGAGCCGCTGCAGAGTCGCTTTTGCTTGCTCCCATTGGCCTTGGTGGAGTTGCAGCTCGGCTTTGGTAAGCCCAACGGCAAGCTGTGCTTGGGGGTTGGTTTCCTCCGCGAGACGAAGATATTCGTCCCGGCGTGTCCAGGCGCGTTGAGAGTGCGCGGCCCGTGCGGCTGCCAAATAGTGGACCAGAGGACACTCGCTGGTCGCGGCATTGCGGCTGAACGTTCCCTCGGCGCGTTCCCAGTTGCCCTCGGCAAGCGCCACTACGCCGTTCAGTAAGGCTTTCTGAGCCATGCCGCTGCGCTGAGTGTGGCTCCAGTTGAACAGACGTCGGGGTGCGGACCACAGCTTTGCGAGGACGCGCAGCGATAAATAAAGCGTGACACCCAACAATCCGAGCAGGAACACAAAAAAGTTGACGCTGGTTCGCAGCAAACGGCCATGGTAGCCAATCACCACAAAGCCCGGGTCCTCGCTTGAGAACTGTGCGACGATCACCGCCGCAAGCAGCACGAGCAAGCTAAAGAAGAGCCACCTCATTTGGGCGGTTTCTCGGCCTCGACCGGCGGTTCCTCCGCCCTTTGACCTTTAGCTTCTGTGGGGGAGGCGTTAGGCTCGGGGGCCGGCATCTGGGGTGGGGAAGCGGTCGGACGAGCGTTTTCCGTGGGCACCGGAAGACCTCGTTTCTGGGCCACGATATAGTCGCGAATTGCTCTAATCGACCCCGAGATGTCAGGTAGCGACGGTTTCAGATCCAATGCGCGAAGTTCCTTGAGTTTGGCGAGCAAGCTCGATACCGTCTCGGCGTCGGTGTCGTAATAGCGGGCAAGCACCGCGGATAAACCCTCGATCGTGGCGCGTAGGTTTTTCGTGTCGCGGTGCAGAACGTCGAGCCGCGCCTTAAAAAGGTCCAACCGTAAATGTTGTTGCACTAAACGGCGAAAGGCGGCGTCGAACAAGAACGGATCGCGGGTGTCCATTTCCTTTATCGAGACCAAGTTCACAAGGTCTTTCCAGATAGCGCCGGCCAGATCCGTCCACGTATGGATTTCAGAAGACTGCACCGGCTGCGGCACCGGCGCCGGCGCCGCGAGCTCGGCCTTGAAAGGAAGATCATCGCTGCGACCGATGATGTCCCCTAAATAGAGTGCGATACCGGCAATGTCTGGCATCGGGACGGCGCGCAAGGAATTGATGTCCTTGACCAACTGTTCGCGGACGCTTTTCAAGTCCGGCCTGTCAAGCCGGCGCAAACGCCCGTCGGCCGTTTCTAGTGCAGTGAGGGCCATGGGAACATCCTGGGCTAGATCAAGGCGGTGTTGTGCGGTTGCGACTAGGAATTCCACCTCGGCCAAGGCCAGGTCTTCGACGCTATTCGGCTTTTGCAGCGAGAGATTAACGAGCGCGCGGGCGAGCGATTTCTGCTCGCGCTGAAGGCCCGCAATCAAGGTGGCGGTCTGCGCGTCTTTCCCGCCGACGGCCCCGATATCGGCGCGTAACGAGTCGATGCGCGCGTCCAAGTCGTGCAGTTGATTGTTGTAGTGTCGGATGGCCGGCGTGTAATCGTAACGCCACCACTTGAACGTGGCCGCGGCGGCCACGGCGAAGAGCACGACCAGGATGCGTGCAAGCCAGGGTCCTTGCGGTTTCGGCTCGGGACGGGTCTCGACAATGGGCTCGTTGGTTTGCGGCTCATCCGGAGAAAGAAGCGGTGCGAGGGGTTCGTCTTTTTCCATTAGTTGTTCTCGTTAGGCTGCTTAGGCTGCACCTTTGATGCTGTCGTCCCGGCCAGAGGCGATTTCAATCCGGTGCGCCAGGCCACGAGTGCAGCGAGCAGACCGGCATCGCTCGCGTCCGCAGCCACGATCGGGTGCATACAACCGCGTTCTCGTGCAAGAACCGCCATGCGCTCGTTCATCACCGCGATCGTGCCCCCGGCCAGCAGATCTTGCCGTTCGCCCAGGGTATCAAAAAGATTACGCAACCCCTCGCTGCTGGTAGTAATGACGACATCTATTTGACCTTGTTCCCAGCGCTCAATCAAGGGCTTCGTATCCAGGTGCGATCGGGTACGTCGGTAAACCTCCGCATACTGTACGCGCGCCCCGCGCGCTTGCAGAGTTTGCCCCAAGAGAGGGCGGCCGCCGCTGCCCCGGAAGATAAGGATGCGTTTCTTATCGAGATGTCGTAGCGCGTCGAGCGCGAGCAGACCTTCGGTGTCTGCTTGCGCCGGGAAGGTCACGTCGCCCACGCCGAGCGCGCGCAATCGCGCCGCCGTTGCCGGGCCAACGGCGATGACCGTGATCCCTTGTAATGCCTTACCGCGCTCGCGAATGAGCCGAAGTCCCCGCTCGGCGGCATTAGCGCTAATAAAGATCACGATGTCAAACGAGACTAAACGGTCAACACGGCGGCGGGCGGTCGTGGGATTGGCGACATCCCGGATTTCGATGACGGGGTGTACCCACGCGCTTCCGCCTTGGTCCTCGATCAGCTCGCAAAGACCACGCGCTTGATGGAAAGGCCGGGTGACCAACACTCGCAATCCCAAAAGCGGCTTGACGGTCATGCTGGAATCAACCGGCGGCATCGATGCTGGATCTCAAGATCTCCGCAGCGCCACGCGCGCAGAGTTGATCGGCGAGAGCAGTCCCCAGTCGCTCGGGCTCGCTGGCTGGGCCGTGCGACTCCTCGCGAATAAGCTGGGTCCCATCGATGCGCGCGACCAATCCACGCAGTGAAAGGATATCCGTGCTCATCTCCGCCAAGCAGGCGATCGGCGCGTGGCAACCGCCCCCGAGGCGGCGATTCAAGCCGCGTTCGGCACGGATGCACGTGTGGCTTTCAGGGTCATCGAGCGGGCGGAGCAGATCCAGGACGCGGGTATCGTCGGCGCGGCATTCGACGCCAATCGCGCCTTGGCCGATGGCGGGGAGGATGAGTGCCGGGTCGAGCAAGGATGCGATGCGGGCTTGGAGGTTCAAGCGCCGTAAGCCGGCCGCGGCGAGCAGGAGAGCGTCGAACTCACCGCGATCGAGTCGTGCCAGGCGCGTGCCGATATTGCCGCGCAGTTCGCCGACAGTTAGATCCGGCCGCAAGGCGCGTAACTGCGATTGCCGGCGCATACTCGATGTGCCGATGCGAGCACCGCTGGGAAGCTCGTCCAGGTGCGCGTAATGAGGCGACACAAGCGCATCGCGCGGGTCTTCACGCTTTAGAACGACGGAAATAGCCAAGCCTTCCGGTAGATCGACGGGGACATCTTTCATGGAATGCACGGCCAGATCGGCGGCGCCGTCCAAAAGTGCCTGTTCCAGCTCCTTTACGAACAATCCCTTCCCTCCGACCCCACCGAGCGACGTGTCGAGAAAGCGGTCGCCTTGGGTCTGAAGCTTGAGCAGTGTGATGTCGACGCCCGCGTACAGTTCTAGCAAGCGCCCCCGCACTAAATCTGCCTGACGTAGCGCCAAGGGGCTCTTGCGAGTAGCGATTGTTAAGGCGGTCAACATCGGGTCACACGGTTGGATTTCCATGCTATGCTAAGCGCTACCGTTGCCCACGCAAAGCGGAAATTCAGCAAAACTACGTAGAGGCGGCGAGTAGACCGGAGAGGTTTTGTCGGTTAGCATGGCCGAGGACCGATTCCCACTGCAGCATAATTACAACGGAGGCGCCGAATGGCCACAGGCCTTTTAGATATACCCGTGTGGGGTTGCGTGATATACACCCTGGTAGTAACCCATATCACCATTGTCACGGTGACCGTCTTTCTCCATCGATATCAAGCACATCGGGCGCTGGATCTGCACCCGGCGGCAGCGCATTTTTTCCGCTTTTGGTTATGGTTGACGACCGGTATGGTGACGCGTCAATGGGTGGCCGTGCATCGCAAACATCACGCCTGTGTGGAAACGAAAGACGATCCGCACAGCCCGCAGGTTTATGGGCTAAAAAAACTGTTGCTCGAGGGCACTGAGCTCTATCGGGCGGGGACCAAAGACCAGGAAACGCTGGAAAAGTACGGTCACGGCACCCCCGATGACTGGATAGAGCACAATGTGTACACAAAGCGCGGGAAGTTCGGTGTGGGATCGATGCTCGTCATCGATGTTTTGCTATTCGGGCCACTCGGGCTTACGGTGTGGGCCGTGCAGATGATGTGGATCCCAATATTCGCGGCCGGTATTGTCAATGGCCTTGGGCATTACTGGGGTTATCGGAATTTCGAATCCCCCGATGCGTCCACCAACATTTGCCCCTGGGGGATACTGATTGGCGGGGAAGAGCTGCATAATAACCACCACGCCTTCGCGAGCTCGGCCAAGCTATCGTCAAAATGGTGGGAATTCGATATCGGCTGGATGTATATAAAGATATTTGCTCTGCTGGGACTTGCGCGGGTGAAAAAACTCGCCCCGCGGCCTGTCCTTGCGATTGGCAAGGAGGGTCTCGACGTCGATACGGTCCGCGCCATAATAGCCAATCACCTCCATATCATGGCGCGCTATGCCAGAGAAGTGGTCGGTCAGGTCCATAAAGAGGAACTGCGTAAGGCGACCGGTGACGTGAGAGATGTGTTAAAGGCCACCAAGGGGTGGTTGACCCGGGAAGAGTCGCGCTTGAATGACGACGCAAAAGATCATCTCGCACGCGCATTCTTACATAGCCACTCGCTCGAAACGGTGTATGAGTTCAAGGTCCGATTGCAACGGCTTTGGCAAGAGCGTACCGCCAGCTACGAGAGCTTGCTCGCAGCTCTACAGGTATGGTGCCGGCAGGCTGAGGAGACCGGTATCACTGCTCTCCAGGAGTTCGCGCAATCCTTGCGAGGCTACACCTTGCAACCGGCTTGAGGCAGCATCGTTACCTACTAATATAAATAACGAAGCCCGCAACTGCGGGCTTCGTTATTAGATAAGCTCTGAACCTATTTGATCTTCGCTTCCTTATACACTACATGCTTGCGCACCACCGGATCGAATTTCTTGACCTCTAATTTGTTCGGATGCAATTGTTTGTTCTTGGTGGTGGTGTAGTAGTGACCGGTCCCAGCGCTTGAGAGCAGTTTAATTTTTTCGCGCATAATAAGTGAGCCTACACTTTGACTCCGCGGCGACGGAGATCGGCGATGACCTCGTCGATGCCGAGTTTATCGATGATGCGTAATCCCTTGGTACTGATCCGCAAGCGGACCCAACGTTTCTCACTCTCCACCCAAATCCGATGGTTTTGGA